>CBFCZX010000021.1:0-16352 GCA_965602765.1 uncultured Atribacterota bacterium
ATTTTTCCTTTGCCATTTTGTTATTTTCCTCCTTGGATATATAAAATATGATATTATCTTGATAAATTTAAATTAAGATTTCCTTCGCTATATTACCAGGTACCTTATCATAAAATAAGAACTGCATAGTAGAAGTTGCCCTTCCTTGTGAAATAGACCTTAGACTTGTTGCATAGCCGAACATCTCTACCAAAGGAACATAAGCTGTAATAATTTTAGATTTTGCTTTTGATTCAATGCCTTCTATTTTCGCTCTTCTTGAACTTAAATCACTAATTAAATTTCCCATATATTCTTCGGGAGTTGAGACTTCAACTTCCATGATTGGTTCTAAAAGTACCGGCTTTGCCTTTTTCATACAATCCTGAAAAGCCATTGAAGCAGCAATTTTAAATGCAATTTCAGATGAATCAACTGGATGGTAAGATCCATCCAACAAAGTTACTTTGACATTGGTTACCGGGTAATTTGCCAAAACACCGCTCTGCATTGCTTCATATACACCACTCTCAACTGCAGGGATATATTCTTTTGGAATTGTTCCCCCTATAATTCTATTGATAAATTTAAAATTATCATCAGTATAAGGTTCTACAGAAAGAACAACATCACCATATTGACCTCTCCCTCCGGATTGTCTTACGAATTTTTGCCTTGACTCAGCAGTCTTTTCTATGGTTTCTTTATAAGCAACCTGAGGTTTGCCAATATTTCCTTCTATTTTAAATTCTCTGAACAAACGGTCGATAATAATCTCCAGGTGTAATTCTCCCATACCTGAAATGATAGTTTGACCGGTATCCGGATTAAAGTTACGAATAAATGTCGGATCTTCTTCTGATAATTTATCCAGTGCTATTGCCATCTTATCCTGCTCGGCCTTGCTCTTAGGTTCAATTGCTATGGAAATAACCGGTTCGGGAAATTTCATGGATTCCAGTACAATAGGTTTTTTATCATCACAAATGGTATCACCGGTTGTTGATTTTTTCAATCCAATGATTGCCCCTAAATCGCCAGCGTGTAATTCTTTCACATCTTCTCTGTGGTCAGCATGAATAACTACCAATCTGTTTACTCTCTCCTTTATATCTTTTCCGGGATTGTAAATATAGGTTCCCGATTTTAAGGTGCCAGAATATACTCTAATGAAACTCAATTTCCCAATAAATGGATCGGTCATTATTTTGAATACCAATCCCGCAAAAGGCTCTTTATTTTCTGGTAACCGAACAATTCCTTTATCGTTTGACGGATCTTTTCCCTTTACAGGTGGAATGTCATTGGGGGAAGGCAGATAATCGATGGTTGCATCGAGTAATAACTGAATTCCCTTGTTTTTTAAAGCTGTACCACATAATACAGGAAAAATATCCGAATCAAGTGTTGCTTTGCGTATTACCTTATATATGGTTTCATTTTCTACATTTTTTTCGTGAACATATGCTTCCATGATGCTCTCATCATATTCTGCCAGATTCTCCAATATTAAATGCCGATATTTTTTTGCCTTTTCCATCAACTCGATAGGAATTTCGGTTTCCTCATAGGTTGAACCTAAGTCATCTTGGGTATAAGAAAAAGCCTTCATTTTAATTAAATCAATAATTCCTTTAAATTTTTCCTCATTTCCCCAAGGCAATTGTAAAATTAGTGTTTTAGCGGCTAATTTTTCCCCAATCATTTTTACTGTTCGATAAAAATCAGCTCCGTTTCTATCCATCTTATTGATGAAAATTAAACGGGGAATGCTATAACGGTCTGCTTGATGCCATACTGTTTCTGACTGAGGTTCAACACCACCAACAGCACAAAATACCGCAATAGAACCATCCAGTATCCTAAGGCACCTTTCTACTTCAACTGTAAAATCTACGTGTCCTGGTGTATCAATAATATTTATTTGATGTTCTTTCCAATATAAAGTCGTAACCGCCGAAGTAATAGTTATCCCTCTCTCTTTTTCCTGAGGCATCCAATCCATCGTAGCAGAGCCTTCATGCACTTCACCCATTTTATGAACTTTTCCAGTATAATAAAGGATTCTTTCAGTTACTGTTGTCTTTCCTGCATCAATATGAGCCATAATACCAATATTTCTTATTTTATTTTTAGGAAATGTCTTATTTATCATTATATAAAGTTACTCTTTTATTTTAGTTTTTATTCTTATTTAACTCAGTTATTAGCTGACGATTCAATAAATAATAAAGGAATTTTTACACGTATTAATTTTAAAATCTTATTTTTATAGCAATTACCTTTATTTCATTCCTTTTAATCTTGAACTTGCGAACAACTAATTGTTTACCAACGGTAATGGGCAAATGCTTTGTTGGCTTCTGCCATTTTATGAGTATCATCTTTCTTTTTAACAGCTAATCCCGTCCCATTCACTGCATCAATTAATTCCAGAGCTAATTTCTCATACATAGTTTTACCGGTTTTTTTCCTAGCAAAACCAATAAGCCATCTCATTCCTAAAGTCATTCTCCTATCTGGGCTAATCTCAATTGGAATCTGATAACTCGCACCTCCGACCCTTCTTGATTTTACTTCAAGTATAGGCATAACATTTTGCAATGCCAGGTTAAACAATTCCAGAGGTTTCTTGCTTGTTTTTTTTGCAGCAAAATCAAGAGCTTTATAGAAAATGTTCTCTGCTTTGCTTTTTTTGCCGTCAAGCATAAGTTTGTTAATAAATATTGTTACATTTTTATCATGGTAAATTGGATCTGGCGTTGTTACTCTTTTTTCTGCCTTTCTTCTTCTGGACATTACGTATCACCTCTACCTTTCACTTTTCTAATATTCGTTAAAACGATTTGAGTCCTATTAGTTATCAAATTCTTTTATACTTTGATATAATAAAATTGTTTAAAAATATTACTTTTTTTCAACTTTTTTTGGTTTTTTAGCACCATATCTTGAACGGCCTTGTTTCCTATTTTCAACACCTGTTGTGTCCATGACTCCCCTGATGACATGATATCTAACTCCCGGCAAATCTCTGACTCTTCCACCCCTTAATAAAACAATGGAATGCTCTTGCAAGTTATGGCCAATACCTGGAATATAAGCTGTTACTTCCATGTTGTTGGTTAACCTTACACGCGCTACTTTTCTCAATGCTGAATTAGGTTTCTTAGGTGTAATCGTCCATACTCTAGTACATACACCCCTTTTTAAAGGAGAACCTTTTAAAGAGGGTGTTCCAGATTTTTTCAATACTTTTTTTCTACTTTTTCTAATGAGTTGATTGATGGTAGGCATATCTTACCTTCCTTTATCTAAGTTTTATTGATTTAAACAATTTTAAAAAATACTTTTATATTCTAACAGTATCATTATTTGATGTCAACTATTCTGTAAATTTTTTTTAATCTTCATTAAATGGTCTTAATTCTAGCGACTATTTATCCTTCTCCTCAGAAATATCAATTTCATGATTTATTTCTTCAAATTTCTTCGTCAATATATCTTCATCTTCGGATTGTTCTATTTCGTAGCCTTCTATATCCTTAAAGATTTCCTCAGCCTTTTCTTCTTCATCATGAATAGAAT
The DNA here is from genome assembly GCA_965602765.1 of uncultured Atribacterota bacterium. Lineage (GTDB taxonomy): Bacteria > Atribacterota > Phoenicimicrobiia > Phoenicimicrobiales > Phoenicimicrobiaceae > JAYEGH01. The sequence goes on from CBFCZX010000021.1 coordinate 3,565, forward strand.
CAATTTTTACGTCCCCATATCTTGTCAATCCGGTTCCTGCTGGAATAATATTACCGATAATAACATTTTCTTTTAAGCCATATAGCTTATCTTCTTTTCCTTTGATAGCTGCATTGGTTAACACGTGGGTAGTCCTTTGGAAAGATGCTGCCGAAAGAAAGCTTTCGGTAGATAGAGAAGCTTGTGTGATGCCCTGAATAATTGGCATTCCAATTGCAGGGAATTTCTTTCTCCTTATAATGCCAATATGCTCTATTACATCAAATTCAATTGTATTATCACTCTCTCTTATTTTTATGATATCTAATCGATGATTACTTATTTCTGCTGCATCATCTCTTGTAATCTTTTTACCAGCATTAATCAAAGTTTCTCCTGTTTCAGGATTCTTAATCTCAATTGCTGAAATTTTACCTACTACGTTTTTATAAAGATATTCTAAAAGTCGCCCCTCTAAAGAAAAGTATCGTCCATCCTCTAAAGGAATATCACTTACTTTTGAAGAAAGTATTTTTTTGACTAAATTTTTACTAATCACCTGTCCTTTCTTAGCAAGAATCTCGCCACTTTCAGGATCAGACATATCTTCACCTATGGGTTGCCCAATAATTTCATTTTTAATTAATTTGGCAATACCGTCCTTAACGGACAACTCCTTTGTGTCGATCCAAAGTTTTACAATTTCTATTTTGTTGTTAATCAATTCTTCAATATCCGAAATTGTTAATTCAGTATTTTCACCATATAGCATCTTGGAATTTTCTGGATTAATAATACTCTCTGCAATAATTTTTCCTTCTAATTTTTCCTTTACAAAGGGCGTATTAACGCATGTAATGAAAATCAGACCATTCTTTATGATATCCAGTGCTGTATCCTTGTCAATAATCGATTTGTTTTTTATCTCCATTTTAGTTTCTTTATTATTAAGTGGACTATCTTGAAGATTTATTTCTTCTTCTGAAATTAATTGATATCCATTGATTTTTTGGATAAAAGCATTTTCACCTTTTAATATGGAATATTTTTTGCCTTCTTGATCTTTTATTCTAAGTTCGTTAAAATCCAATTTTTCAATTTTTAAAATATTTTTTGAATTTATCTCTTCATTTTTTTCTATAATGACTTCACCACTTTTATCATTAACTAAGCTATCCAAAATGACTCTATTCTCTAATAATTCTTTATTTTTTAAGACAATACTGATATTTTCCTCAACAATTGCATGATTTGCTTTTTCAAAATCAGAGATATACACTAATTCTCCCGATAATAATTCAGTATCCCTTGCTGAACGTATATAAATCATGTTTAATCGTGCAATTTGTCGAATGATTGTTTCGATATGTTTATCGTTAATCGTTACTCCTTGAGACCTGTATACTGCTTGAATTTCTTTCAGCAAATATTCCTGAACTGCTTTTATGCCTTGGATCTTTAAAATTTCACGTGGGTCAATGAATCCAATAGTTAATCTTTGTCCAGCCGTTATTTTTTGGCCTTTTTCGACTATAACTCTCAAATCTTGTGGGATATTATAAATCTTTTTCTTTTCTTCCTTACTTATCCTATTGTCAGAAGATTCCGGAATGAGTTCGACCTTTTTACGATTATGTTCATCATTGATAATTTCACCAATGATGCCGTTTATTTCACTAATCACTGCCTGTTTTTTTGGTTTCCTAACTTCGAAAAGCTGTTCTACGCGAGGAAGACCTAAGGTAATATCTTCTCCGGAAATCTTTATTCCACCAGTATGGAATGTTCTTAAGGTTAATTGAGTGCCCGGTTCTCCAATAGACTGTGCAGCTATAACTCCAACTGCTTCACCAATATTAACCATCTTTCCTGTTGCCATATCTTTGCCATAACATTTTGCACAAATACCATGTTCTGCCATACATGTTAGAACTGATCTTACCTTAACTTCATTTATTCCGTTTTCAGCTATTCTTTTTGCCATTTTTTCGTCAATTTCCTCTCCGATTATGGCAATTGTATTTCCGGTTTTCGGATCAACCACTTCTTCTTGAGCTATTCTGCCAACAAGCCTTTCCTCTAAAGTCTCGATAATATTCCCGTCCTCTTGAAAAGCCCTAATCATGATTCCATCTGTAGTTCCACAATCTTCTTCCCGAATAATTGCATCCTGGGCAACATCGACTAATCTTCTGGTCAAGTAACCGGATTTCGAAGTTCTAAGCGCTGTATCAGCCAATCCTTTTCGAGCACCATGAGTTGATATAAAATATTCCAGCACTGAGAGTCCATCCCGGAAATTGGATCTGATTGGAAATTCGATAATTTTTCCAGACGGATCTGCCATAAGTCCACGCATCCCTGCTAGCTGACCAATTTGACGTTTACTTCCACGTGCTCCGGAATCTGCCATGATATACAAAGGATTGAATTTGCTTAAGTTTTTCAAAATAGCATCAACAACATCATTTGAAGCTTTTGTCCACGAGTTTACTATTTTTTGTTCTCTTTCATCTTCCATTATCAGTCCATAGTTATATTGTTCCTGAATTTTATCAACTTCCTTTTCAGTCGCATCTATAATTTCATCTTTTGCAGAAGGAATTTCCAAATCAACTATTCCGATGGAAATACCTGAAGATGTCGCGAAGTCAAATCCTATTTTCTTAATTTTATCCAATACGGTCACCGTTTCTTCTGCACCAAATTTTCGATAAACAAATGAAATAATTTTTTCTAAAGACTTTTTATTAATGGTTAAATTCATAAAATCCATTGATTCCGGAAGTACTTCATTAAACATAATCCTACCTACGGTGGTGGATTTTATAGATCCGCTGATTCTAAACTTAATTTTGGCATGTAACGCGATAATTCCATCTTCATAAGCTCGAATTGCTTCATGAGTTGAAGCAAAAATCCTACCTTCTCCTTTTTGATTATTTTCCCTCATGGAAAGATAATAGCAACCCAAGATGATGTCCTGACTTGGCAGAGCAATAGGTAAACCATTTGAGGGCGAGAGTATATTCCTTGAAGATAGCATCAATGTTTCTGCTTCTGCTTGCGCTTCCGGGGAAAGGGGAACGTGTATTGCCATCTGATCTCCGTCAAAATCAGCATTAAATGCTGCACAAACCAATGGATGAATTTGAATAGCACTTCCCTCTACTAGAACGGGTTTAAAAGCTTGTATACCTAAACGATGCAAAGTAGGAGCTCTATTTAATAGTATCGGTCGGTCTTCAATAATGTTTTTAAGTATACCCCAAACTTCTGGTTTCCCTTTATCAACCATTTTCTTCGCGGTTTTAATATTATGAGCCAAATCTTTTGCCACCAATTCCCGCATTACGTATGGTTTAAAAAGCTCCAAGGCCATTTTTTTTGGTAATCCGCATTGATAGAATTTTAAATTTGGTCCGACTACAATAACTGATCTCCCCGAATAATCTACTCTTTTTCCTAATAAATTCTGTCTAAATCTACCCTTTTTACCTTTTAACATATCGCTTAAGGATTTTAAAGGACGGTTTCCCGCACCTAATACAGCTCTTCCTCTTCTGCCATTATCTATGAGTGCATCGACTGCTTCCTGAAGCATACGTTTTTCGTTTTTAATAATAATCTCAGGAGCTCCAAGCTCTAATAACCTTTTTAATCGGTTGTTTCGGTTAATCACTCTTCTATAAAGATCATTTAAATCAGAAGTTGCAAAACGGCCTCCTTCTAACTGTACCATTGGTCTAAGATCGGGAGGGATAACCGGAATGACTCCTAGTATCATCCATTCTGGTTTGTAATTTGATTTTCGGAAAGCCTCTACAACTTGTAAGCGCTTAACCAATTTTTTCATTTTCTGACCGCTAGACTTTTTAATTTCTTCTCGAAGTTCTAGAACCAATCTGTCCAAATTTAGATCTCTCAATAATTCCTTAATCGCTTCAGCTCCGATACCTGCTTTAAATTCAGGATCATAAAGACTTAATCGGTCTTTTTCAATCTCTAATATAATCTCACCTTTTTTATACGAGGTACTTCCCGGATTTATAACAATATAGCAAGATTCTTCAATATTTTGTGTCTCTAATTTTGAAGATAAATTATGACCGTAGACTTCTTTCATTTTGGTTAAATATGTCTCAGATACTAAGCCATCAATTTTAACAATTCGATATTTTCTGTCCTTTTTTTGACTAATCTCATCATTTTGAACGTCTTCATTATTTTCGTCTGATTCGTATTCACCATTAACAAATGGCATTAATTCCTTTTGGAAAAATATTTTTCCAAAATTATTGTCCAATTCCTGATTTTCTTCCTCAGTAATAATATCATTCACTTTATAGGGAAAATTTTTTACTTTGGTTAATCGAGATACTTGTTCAGCAATTAAGTTATTATTATATTTCCTATGAATAAGATACTCTGTGTCTAAAATAATATCGCCCTTTTCTAAATCTGTCTCGCTCCCGTCAATAATTTCATACAATTGTTCCCTCCTACGATCCGGAGCAAAATACAATATTTTTTCCAGATTTCGAGGAGAAATATCTAACAATAAGGATAGTGGGCTGGGAATAGCTTTAAAATACCACACATGTGAAACAGGCGAAGCCAACTGAATATGACCCATTCTTTCTCTTCTGGTAATAGATTTAGTAACTTCTACTCCGCATCGATCACAAATGACACCTTTATATCTTATTCGCTTATACTTCCCGCAGCTACATTCCCAATCCTTAACCGGTCCAAATATCTTTTCACAAAATAAACCGTCTTTTTCCGGTTTTAAAGTTCTATAATTTATTGTTTCCGGTTTTTTTACTTCTCCATGAGACCATTCCTTGATTTTCTCCGGTGAAGCTAGACCAATCTTGATCGAGTTAAAATTACCCGAGTTTTTCAATATCATTCCCTCCTCTTATGAATATAATTTCTATATTCTTTAAGATAAGCTTATATGTAAGTTTTTACCAATGATAAATGATAATCCATTTAAATTGATTGTTCGGATACACCTTTAAGCAGATTATCGTTCAATTCGTCCTTCACATCTATATCGCCTTTTATATCTACTTCTTTTCCTTGTGAATTTAATATTTTCACATCCAAACTTAAACTCCGTAGTTCTTTAACAAGTACTTTAAACGATTCAGGCATTCCTGGAAGCGGAATGTCTTCACCTTTTACAATTGCTTCATAGGTTTTAATTCTTCCAACAACATCATCCGACTTAACGGTTAAAAGTTCTTGAAGATTATAAGCGGCACCATATCCATACAAAGCCCAAACTTCCATTTCACCAAATCTCTGTCCCCCAAATTGGGCTTTACCTCCCAATGGCTGTTGGGTTACAAGAGAATACGGACCAGTTGATCTAGCGTGAATTTTATCATCTACCAGATGTGCTAACTTTAAAATATAACTGTATCCAACTGTTACTTTCTGATCAAATGCCCTTCCTGTTAGACCGTCATATAGAGTTATTTTACCATCTCTCGGAAGACCTGCCTCCACTAAAGCCTGTTCAATTTCATCTTCTGTTGCTCCATTAAAAATAGGAGTAAGTACCCTAATACCTAAAGTTTTAGCTACCCATCCTAAATGAGTTTCCAATATTTGACCAACATTCATCCTGGATGGCACTCCTAATGGATTTAAGACAATATCTACCGGGGTTCCATCTGCCATAAAAGGCATGTCATTATCAGGTAATATTTTAGAAATTACCCCTTTATTCCCATGCCTTCCGGAAATTTTATCTCCTTCAGAAATCTTTCTCATATGTGCAATAAATACTTTTACTAATTGGTTGACTCCTGGTGGTAGCTCATCATTATTTTCCCGGGAAAATATTTTTACATCGATTACCTTGCCTTTTTCGCCATGAGGAACACGAAGAGAGGTATCTCTTACTTCCCGTGCTTTCTCTCCAAATATAGCTCTTAACAGTCTTTCTTCAGGGCCTAAGTCTGTCTCTCCTTTAGGAGTAACTTTTCCAACCAATATATCACCTGATTCCACCTCTGCGCCGACACGTATAATTCCGTCTTCATTTAGATTTGTTAGATTACTTTCACCGATATTTGGAATATCACAAGTAATTTCTTCTGGACCTAATTTTGTATCTCTCGCTTCACACTCATGCTGGCTAATATGAATAGAGGTGAGTACATCTTCTCTAACTATACGATTACTTACTAGTATAGCATCTTCAAAATTATAACCATGCCAAGGCATATATGCTACCAGAATATTTCTACCCAAAGAGAGTTTGCCCTGCGAGGTTAAGGTACCGTCAGCTATTACCATGCCTCTTTTTACTTCTTCACCTTGTTTCACAATTGGTATTTGGTTAATAGAAGTACCCTGATTTGAACGAATAAATTTTTTCAAAAAATACTCTTCTGTATTATTATCACCATTGTTTTTAATAATTATTTTATGAGCATCCATTTTAATAACCACTCCATCATGTTTGGCTACTATAACTGTTCCAGAATCTACCGCCACTTCTTTTTCTATGCCCGTACCCACAAAAGGAGTCTCTGTTTTTATTAAAGGAACTGCTTGTCTTTGCATATTAGTTCCCATAAGTGCTCTATTTGCATCATCGTGATCTAAAAAAGGAATCAAATTCGCTGATATACTCGCTACTTGTTTTGGTGAAACATCTGTAAAATCGATCTCCATTGGCGAACTTTCCATAATATCGCCTTTAAATCGACAGGGAACTTCATCCTGACAAATCTTTTTGTCTTTATCTAGTTTTACACTGATAGGTGCAATCTTGTATTTATCTTCTTCGTCAGCACATAAATAAACAACTTCATCTGTTATTTTCCCATTTTTTACACAAAAGTACGGTGTTTCAATAAATCCTAGCTCGTTTACACGACCATAAACACAGAGTGAACCGATTAATCCTATATTCGGGCCTTCAGGTGTTTCAATTGGACAAATTCTTCCATAATGTGTATGATGAACGTCTCTAACTTCAAAACCAGCCCTTTCCCTAGTTAATCCTCCAGGGCCTAATGCGGAAAGCCTTCTCTTGTGTGTAATTTCAGATAATGGATTAGTTTGATCCATAAATTGTGAAAGTTGGCTGCTTCCGAAAAATTGTCTGATGGTAGCAAGTAAAGGCCTTGAATTAATCAATGCTTGTGGAGTAATGGCTGACACGTCCGGTTGAATCGTCATTCTCTCCCTTATAACTCTTTCCATGCGGTTTAGTCCTATATAAAACTGATCTTGAAGCAATTCTCCTGCTGTCTTAACTCTTCTGTTTCCCAGATGATCGATGTCATCTATTTCTCCTATTCCTCGATAAAGGTTAATTAAATATCTTAAGGAAGCTACAATATCTTCTTTAGTCAAAGAAGATCCTTTTTTAACCCATATTTTCTCCTTGATTTCCCTAATCCTCAAAACTAAATCGTTATTAAGTTCAGTGCCAGCTTCGCAAATTATTTCGCCGGTTTTCGGATTAATAATACTTTCGGCAATGGTCATTCCAAATATTTTTTCGTTGAGTTCATTGGTTTCCTGATCAATCAAATAAAAGGATGCGCTTTCCGTTTCATTGAATACACTGATTTCTTCATTCTCCGAATTATACACTTTTACCCACATAACGCCAGCAGAAATTAATTTCGGAATAACATCCTTACTAATTTTTTCTTCCGCTTTAACTATAACCTTATTATTTTTTGGATTTTTAATGTCTTGACTAGCTATCTGATTTAATATTCTTTCTTCTATTTTTAATTTTCGGTTTATTTTATATCTGCCTACATTTGCCAAGTCATATCGCTTGGGATCAAAAAGTAATCTTTGGATTAACTGTCGAGTATTTCTTTCCGTAGGCGGTTCGCTAGGTCTTAATCTCCTGAATATCTCTACCAATGCTTCTTTTTGATTAGAGGTATTGTCCTTTTCTAATGTAATATTCATAATTTCTTCATTAGCAAAAAGATCGATGATTTCTTCATCTTTTTCATAACCTAAAGCTCTTAATAATGTTGTAGCTGGAATTTTCCTTTTCTTATCGATACGTACATAAATCATATTCGAAGTATCAAATCCGAATTCAAGCCATGAACCGCGATTAGGAATAATTTTAAATTTATACAAAACAGAGTCATTTTCTATTCTTTCTTCATCAAAATATATTCCAGGTGAACGGATTAATTGATTGACAACTACTCTTTCTGCCCCGTTTATAATAAAGCTCCCTGTATCAGTCATTAGGGGTAAATCACCCATAAATACAACCTGCTCTTTTATTTCACCTGTTTTTTTGCTAATTAAATTTATCTTCACTTCCAAAGGAGCAGAATAAGTTGAGCCCTTTTCCAAGCATCCATCCACTGTATCTTTAGATTCCCCAAGGGAATAACTAATAAAATCCAAAACCAGATTTCCGGTAAAATCCTGAATTGGAAATATATTGGAAAATATCTCTTGCAATCCTTGCTTCTTTCTATCTTCGGGTGGCACAAATCTTTGCAAAAAATTACTATAGGATTTTATTTGAATATCCAGTAAATTTGGAAATGAATAAAATTCTGGTATTTTTGAATAATCTCTAACCGGAAGTTTTTTATTGGGCACAGTGAAACACCAACCTTATTAAAAATTTTAAATACTTAAAGCCAATCAATTAAATCGAATAAGTTTTAATATGATTGGCTGTCATTCACAAAACATTAAATCATTCAATAAAATAAGCAAATTATTAATTGCTTTTGCAAATTTTCATGATATCATTTTTTTTATAAAAAATCAAGAAGATACCTTTTAATAATTTATTAAAAGGTATCTTCTGTATTTCTAAGTTTGGTCATTCTATTTTATTTCAGCAACAGCACCAACTGCTTCTAATTTAGCTTTTATTTCTCCAGCTTCTTTTTTATCAACATTTTCTTTGACTGTGTTTGGTGCGCCTTCCACTAAATCTTTGGATTCTTTTAATCCTAAAGCAGTAATAGCTCTTATCTCTTTGATTACTTTAATTTTATTTGCCCCTATTTCTTTTAAGATTACATTGAAACTGGTTTTTTCTTCTTCTTTTTCTTCTTCAGCACCATTTCCCGCAGCACCGGCTGCTTGCATTGCCATTGGCATTGCGGCGCTAACTCCAAATTTTTCTTCTAATGCTTTTACTAATTCGGCTAATTCCAATACTGTCATTTTTTCTATTTTCTCTAAAATATCTGATGTTGCTTTACTTTTGACTACAGTTTCCTTAGCATCTTTTTTTTCTTCAATTTTTTCTTTTTCGGTCATCTATTTCACCTCCTCTCAAAATATTACTTCTCAATTTATAGCGAATATTATAAAATTTATTTTGCAATTGTGATAATTGATATGCATTTACCAATTGACTATTTGATCATACTATGAAGCTTTTTCTTTTTTCTCCTTTATCGCATCTAAAGTATATACTAAACCCCTGAGAGTTCCCTGCAATACAAATACCAAAGAATTAATGGGAGATTTGATTCCACCAACCACTTTCGCAATTAGAACATCTTTCGCAGGTAAATCTGCGATTTCTAATATTTTCTCTGTTTCGAAGAAGTTTCCTTCTACTACTCCTGATCTAATCTTTAATGGTAATTTATTTTTAAGTGAATATTCTTTAGTCCATTTTGCAGGAGATACACCGTCTTCAGTGCTGAACGCTATTGCGGTACACCCGGCTAGACCTTTAGTCATTTGTTCCATATCAAGTTCTTTAGCTGCTTTTTCAAGTAAAGTATTCTTGGTTACTTTAAATTCTACACTTTGTTCTCTTAAATCATCTCTGAGTTTATTAATTTGTAAAACCGTCATACCTTTATAATTCGTTAAAACAATTCCCTTGGCATCTTTTAATTTCTCGATAAGATCATGAATAATATTTTCCTTGGATTCTCTACTTAAAGCCAAATTTAATCCCTCCTTTCTGATAAAAATCAAAAAACAAAACCTTCCCTTAGAATGATTTTCGGGAAGGTATAAAAATATGAAATGCTTTTTACTTTCCGCCTCGGCAGGAAGACGATCTATATTATCAATTATGCCATTTTAATGGCTCCTGCTTTCTAAGGTTTTATAATATTGAGTTTTAAAATATCAATTAAAATTTTATCTTTTCCAGCCAAGCGCTTAATTTCTGCGAATCTATTCGGATTCCAGGTCCCATAGTAGAAGAAATATTGATAGTTTCCAAATATTTTCCTTTTGCAGCAGCTGGCTTAGCTTTCATGATTGCTTCAGTAAATGCAGCAAAATTATCTAATAGTTTTTTCTTTTCAAAATTGGTTTTTCCCAATGGAGCATGAATTATTCCAAATTTATCTGCTCTATATTCTACTTTACCGGCTTTAATGGCTTTTACAGTATTTTTTACATCAAAAGTGACTGTGCCAACTTTCGGATTGGGCATTAGCCCACGAGGCCCCAAAACTCTTCCTAATTTACCAACAATTTTCATCATATCGGGTGTAGCGATAGTACTATCGAAATCAGTCCAACCTTTTTGAATTTTTTCAGCTAAATCATCGGCACCTACAAAATCTGCTCCAGCATCTTTCGCCTCTTGAGCCTTTTCTCCCTGCGCAAAAACAACTACTTTTACTTTTCTCCCAGTCCCGTGTGGCAAATCAACTGCTCCACGAACCTGTTCTTCTGCTTTTCGAGTGTCTACTCCTAATTTCATGGCAATATCAACGGTCTCTTCAAATTTTGTCCAATGTAGCCCTTTAACCAGATCAATAGCTTCTTCCGGCTCATAAAAATTATCTTTTATATACTTTTTAATAGTCTCTAGATATTTCTTTCCTCTTTTTTTTGTCACTTTTTCCTCCTTGTGGTAATAATGGATGTTATCCTTCCACATATAAATTTAATCAAATATTTTCTATTTCGATTCCCATACTTCTAGCTGTTCCTGCTACTATTTTAACCGCACTTTCTAAATTTTTAGTATTTAAATCAGGCATTTTGCGTTTTGCTATTTCTTCAACTTTTGCACGAGAGAGTTTTGCAACTTTTTCTTTGTTTGGTACACCAGATGCTTTCTCAATTCCAGCTGCTTCTTTTAGCAAAAATGCCACTGGGGGTTTTTTGCATATAAATGAAAATGTTCTGTCTTCATAAACACTAATGACAACAGGAATGACGGTTCCAACATCCTGTTTGGTTCTATTATTAAAATTCTTACAAAATTCCATAATATTTAATCCGTGCTGTCCTAAAGCTGGTCCTACCGGTGGCGCCGGATTAGCATTGCCCGCAGGTATTTGCAACTTTATAATAGAAACTATTTTTTTTGCCATTGTTTTCCTCCTCGATTAGCTATACATTTATCTGATTATTTTCTCTATTTATTTTTAGATTTAAATGATTAGAACTAAGGAAATATAAACAGCTTTTCCGTTTACTATCCAGATACCATATCGGTACTACTGTTTATTTTACCTTAGTGCTTGTCGTAACATTATAATATTTTTCGAAAAATCCTTTATCTAATATTTTTCAACATCATTAAAATCTAATTCGACTGATGTTTCACGGCCAAAGATAGAAATAAATATTTTTAATTTTGTTTTTTCCTGATCTACTTCTCTTACTTTTCCAGTATATCCGGTAAAAGGACCAACGATAATTCTAACCGTTTCTCCAACTTCAATATTGAATGTTGGAATCTTTTCTCCTTTGCCCATTTGTTTTAAAATATTTTCAATTTCACTTTCATTTAAAGGAACAGGTTTTCCTCCTGCTCCGACAAACCGAGTAACTCCCGGAGTATTTCTTACGACTTGCCATGAATCGTTATTTAGTATCATTTCTACAACAACGTATCCGGGGAATACTTTTTTTTGGACAAATTTTCTCTTGCCGGATTTTACTTCTAAAACTCTTTCGGTAGGTATCAGAACTTGAAAAATCTGGTCTTGCATTCCCATGGAGTTGACTCTTTGTTCTAAATTGATTTTTACTTTGTTTTCATATCCCGAATAAGTATGAACTACATACCATTTTTTTTTAGTTGATATCATTTTTATCACTATTATCCTTTATCCACCAGAATAATGAAAACCATTTTCTGATTAATTTTACTGCATAAATATAGTCAGTATATTGGTAAATATCAAATCAACTAAACCAATAAAAATTGACACGATAATGATTGTAGAAATTACTGTGGCTGTACTGTTTTTCAATTCTTCTCTATTTGGCCATATAACTCGCTTTAGTTCAGACATTGCTTCTTTTAAAAAGCTACCAATTTTTGCAAACATCTTTTTTGATTTCATTTTTTTCTCTCACATTTTATTTTTTGGTCTTCATAGATAAAAAATGGCAGGCCCGGCAGGATTCGAACCTGCAACACCCGGATTTGGAGTCCGGTGCTCTGCCGTTAGAGCTACGGACCTTTATTAACTAGGAAACCTTTTTTATTTCCTTATGCAAAGTGTGTATTTTACAATATTTACAATATTTTTTCAGCTCAATTTTTTCAGGTGTATTCTTTTTATTTTTAAATTGATAATAATTTCTATTGTTACATTTGCTACAACTTAATATAATTCTCTGTCTCATTTCAGGATTCTCCTACAATTAAAATTGCACAAGCTTAAATCTACCACAATTTATTTTCTCTGTCAAGAAAATCTTATAGTAATTCATCTAGTCGACGAAATAGGGCTTTTTTCTTGTGCTGAATAGGTAGAGAGGCGTAATAAATACGCCTCCTCTCTTGACATTTCTATTTCTATTTTTTCCATTCTCCGCTTCTCTGCCAGCAGTGACTA
>CBFCZX010000022.1:0-16098 GCA_965602765.1 uncultured Atribacterota bacterium
ATTGTATCATGTATTTAAATAGTATGTCAACCCCTCTAATTCAATGGATAAATCAACATTTTTTATCCTGACTCCTGGGAATTTCACGAGGCTAACAGGGGCAAAATTCAATATCGATTGAATTCCTCCAGCAACCATCTTATTTGCAATGTTTTGAGCAGCATCTGCCGGAACAGCAATTACACCGATTTGAATATTCCATTTAGTAATTAGTTCTTGCATATCTTCTATATTGTAAACCAATATGTGGCCTATATTTTTTCCGATTTTTTCAGGTTCATTATCAAAAATACCTTTAATTAAAAATCCTTTTTTTTTAAAACCTTTGTAGTCGGCTAAAGCTTTTCCCAAATTTCCGGCACCGGCAATAATAATATTCCATTTTTTATCCAATCCTAATATTTTTCTTATTGCTTCGTTGAGATGATTAACAGGATATCCAATTCCCCTTTTTCCAAATTCTCCAAAATAGGCCAAATCTTTTCGTACCTGAGTAGAGTTTATCGCAGTTAGTTGAGAAATTTTATGAGAAGAAATAGTTTTTAAATTTCTGCTTTCACTAGTTTCCAATAACCTATTTAAACATCTAAAATAAATAGATAATCGATTGATGGTAACGGCCGGTATCTTTGATTTATCTTGCTTTCTTTTGATCATCTACGAAAATCCTATCTGGGAGTAATGAAAGTTGGACAATCCAAAGCTTTAATTTTGGGAATCATCGCTTCAGCATCTTTGTAGGTTTTAAATTCCTCTACTTGAACTTTGTATAAATTTCTATCTTTCACCACAAAAGTTTCATATCCGCTTTTTTTAATTTTATCCGCTAATTTTAATGCATTTGTTTCGCTGGAAAATGCTCCGACTTGAATAGTGTATGTTTTTTCATTACTATCTTTTCCGGAATCACCGGCTTCCGTTTTGATTGGGGTTGTTTTTTCTGGGGAAACTGCAGGTAATTTAACAGGAGTCTCTTCTTTCTTTTCTACAACGGGTTCAGGCACAATTTCCTTGACCGGCTCCACTGTTTCTTCTGTTTTAACCGTATTCACTTCTGTAGACATCTCAGGAGAACTTTCTTCTACCGAAATCTTTGCAACAGCGGAAGTCTCCTTTTCTTCTTCATGGGTGATTTGAGTTTCAGGAGGAATATAGCTATTTTCCCTGGCTAAATAAAATGCAATACTCAGTATAATAATTGCACCGATTAAAATAATTAAAGTTTCCAAATTGCTTCTGCTTTTTCTTTTATATATTCTACTTGCTTTTCTCATATTTTTTTTCACTCCTATCTTTTTTCTACTTAGATAAAAGTCAAATAATTATCTTTTTAGATTTAATAAAACTGTGTTTTTATCTCTGTTAATGATAATAAAATCTTTTTTATATAATTATATTTTGTAAATTGTTAAATTTATAATAGTATGATAACATAATTATATTCTTTAGTGAATAGTTTGGACAGTTTTTGTTATTTAAAATCTAATTTGAAGGCGAAAAAAAATAAAAATTTATAAAACAGAATGAATTTATAGCAAAAAACTACTTTTCCATAACAAGAAAAAAAATATTTGATTTTTTGGTAAAATTCATCTACCCTTCTAATCCTGCATCTCACAGATTTGATCAATCTGAAATTTTATTTTGTTCAAACGAAAATTCAGATAATCAGAAATTGATAAATACTAAGATTTATTTTAAATTTCTTTGATAAATGCTTCTAAAATTAACTAAAATTTTGTCAAATTCAACCATGTTAACAGTGATAGAACAGCATAAAAGTAAACTATTTACATTAAATATTAATAAATTATATTAAGGAAGTGTCGAATGAACTCAAATAAAAATATACTCATGGGAGTTGGGAATATTCTTCGGGGTGATGATGGGATAGGCTCGATTATCGCTAAATCATTTAAGGATAATGATTGGCTTTCTTTGGATTGCGGGGTCGCTCCTGAAAACTATACCTCAATTATAAAAAAAAATTCACCAGAATTGCTCATTATACTTGATGTAGTGGAGATGGATCTAAAACCTGGTGAGTTGAGAATTATTAATTCTAAAAAGATAGCTGCTCTTCATCTAACAACCCACAGTATGCCATTATCCTTTTTAATCACTTATTTAAAGGATTATGTTGAAAAAATTATATTTATCGGTATACAACCAAAAAAAATTGCTTTTTCAGATTCAATTAGTCCTGAAGTTTTAGCATGCAAAGATGCAATATTTAAAATATTGAAACATAAACTTTTTCACCAGATTAAAGAACTATAAAAAAAGATCAGAGATAGATTGCGTATCGTATGATCGAGCACGATAGTAATTATCTCTGATCCTTATTAAGATATAAATAAATAGACTGTTATTTTATTCTTTCATTTCTATTCAACAATAAAATCATCAGAATTTCTATCTGCTGCAGCAACAAAAAAATTATCGCTCATGCTTAAGCAATTCTTTGGACATATATCATTGCATTGAGAGCAACAGATGCAATGATCTACGTGTATTTTTATCTTTTTTGTTTCGGGAATAAATTCGATTGCATTGGCAGGACATACTTTTAAACATAACTTACATCCTATACATTTATCCCGGTCATATACAATCTTTCCCCTAAAGCCTTTGGGAACTTCAACCGGAGGATTTATTTTTACTTCTCCCTTTTCAACTTTTTCCAATAATTTTAAAATTGAATCCGGGCAATAAGTCACTGGAAAAACGTTGGTTGCCGGTTTTTTAAATAACTGCTTTAACAGTTCAAACCCCATTGGTGTTGCCATATTATTTCACCTCACACTAATATAGTATCAAAAACAATCAATGCCAGTCCCAGTAATCCAATCAAGGATATAGGAACCCAATAACCAAAAGAAACCTGGTCTATTTTTAAACGCGCTGCAGCCACTCTAATAAAAGTTACCTCAAAAAACATGACTACAAGTATTTTTACAAAAAAGAATACTGAATCAACCAGCAGAGCAAACACGCCACTCAATGAAAACACATGTGCAATATTGTAAGGAAAAAACAATACCACTGTAAGAGCGGTCATTACAATCATCTTAACTGCATCAGTTAATCCAAATATTGCAAGATTCCTACCGGAATATTCCACCAGCAATCCTCCGGCCAGTTCAGTTTCAGCTTCAGGTGCATCAAAAGGAATTTTAGAAAGTTCACCAGGTGTTACTACAGCGATAGTAAACAGCAATAAAACAGACCCTATAAAGCCGAACGGTCCAACTAATCCCCAGATAGGATGTGCATTTATAAATGCTAAAGATAAAACATGGCTTTGTGGATAAACCTGGCTTAATTTCCAGCCCAATGCAATGACAGTAGTTACCAATGGAAGTTCGTAACTCATCATCATAACCATTTCTCTTTGTGCGCCTACATTAGCATAAGGAGAACCGGAAGCAAAACCACCAATCACCATTCCTATAGCTGGCAATGTCAATAGATAAACAATTAATATGATATCTCCGTAACCACTTAATAACGGCCGGAAATTCCCAAAAGGCAGATAAAACAAGATGGTGATAGAAGCTACCAGGCTCATGACGGGTACTCCGTTAAATATCCAGGGAACTGCATTTTGCGGAACAATATTTTCCTTTATCATAAGTTTAAAGAAATCCATAAAAGGTTGTCTGATTGGAGGACCGACCCTAGCTTGCATTTTCGCAGCAAGCTTTCTATCAACACCCTTATAAAACAATCCAATTACTACTCCCAAAAAAGCAATGATAATTGCACCGATTAGTTTTCCTATCATTCCTAGTATAGTCATGGAGTCATCCTCCTTGTTTTTTGAACACTTAATTTATGTAAATCCTGTTTGGTTAATACACTCTTTTTACCATTTGCCTTATCGATAATCGTTACCCTGTCCATACATGCAATGCAAGGATCAATTGATGCAATGACAATGGGAATATCAGCAATTTGTTGTCCCAGCAGCATGGGTACCCAGGTCATCAGATTATTATATGTGGGGGCTCGGGCTTTCCAAACTTCAGGCGCTTCCGCTTCATCAAATTTTACGAAATGAATGCATTCTCCTCGAGGAGCTTCATGTCTGCCAACCCCTTTTCCTTTAAATCTTTTTAATTGATTTAAGAGTTTAACTAATTTTTTTTCTGCGACAATCTCTCCTGCCGGAAGATTGTCCAAACATTGTTCGATAATTTCCAATGATTGCAATAATTCTAATAATCGAGCCACGATCCTATCGTACACATCTCCGACTATTTTCCCGGTAAAAACTTCAGGAGTAATCGCTTTAACATTTAAATCTGCATAGGCAGAATACGGTTGGTCCTGTCTTACGTCTTTTCTGACTCCTGAAGCCCTGGCTGTAGGTCCAACTGCGCATAGTCTTAAGGCATCTTCTTCGGTTAAAATTCCAATATTTTTCGTTCTTAATGCTATTGTAGGGTCATTTAAAAATATATCTTCAATCTTTCCATAAACATCACGATAATAATCAATTGTTTTTCGAAGTACAGTTACTTGTTCAGGGGAGATATCCCTTCTTACTCCACCTATCATAAACATCCCATAATTAATTCTATTTCCGGTTAGTATCTCCAAGGTATCCAATACAACTTCTCTCGCTTTCCAGGAAAGATACAAAACCGAATCAAATCCTAATTCATGAGCAGCAACTCCCGCCCATAGAATATGAGAATGGATTCTCTCCAATTCAGCAATAATTACTCGAATATACTGGGCTCTTCCCGGCACTTCAATTCCCGCAGCATTCTCAACCGCTTTACAGAAAGCAAAAGGATGAGAAGCCGAGCAGATACCACATATTCGTGCAGCTAAATAAATAATTTGAACAGGATTTCTTTGCATGCCCATGAATTCTATTCCACGATGGTTATCTCCCGGTGCTAAATATACATCTTCAATCTTCTCTCCATATATTTTGAAATTAAAGGTCATCGGTTCCTTTAGTGAGGGATGAACCGGACCTATAGGTACAGAATAAGTCATTTTACTCAACTTTTTTCACCTCTTCTTTTCTCTTAACGATGTTTTCGCCCACATAATTTCCATTTTCACTTAAAGGATAGATACCTTTCTCATCCCTTCTGAAGGGATAGATATCTTTTGCAAAATCCACTGGTAAAAATAGGTTGGGCGAATCTGGTAATCCTTCTACATTGATTCCAAACATTTCTTTGATTTCTCTTTCCGCGGTCTGAGCTCCGGGAATGATATCAGTAAGTGTTGGGATTTTAAGGTCTTTTTTTGGTAACAATGTTGTTAAATTTATAGAAACTTCTTTAAATCTTTCCCCGTAATAAAGGGAAAAGTGATACGTCAACTCAATCTCTTCGCCTAAATCATCACCTGAAATGATTGCAAAATGAGGAAATTGAATCGTTCCTAGAAGTTTTACCGCATCTTTAAAATTTTCCAATTTGATCGTCAACCATATCGAGGAATAACTTGTTTTCTTTGTCCCTTCCAATTTACTTTCAATTTTGCTTTCAGTAACTGAATCAGCAAATTCTTTTTTAAACAATTCTAAAATTTCTTCTGGTTTCATTATTTCCATTCCCTTACCACCTTTTCTTATTAGTCGTTAGTGAATAGCTATTGGTATTATTTTTTTACTTCTTCTTTATAGTTTTTAAATTAAGAAAATTAATTATTGTTATCAGAATTCAGACATGAGTAAAATAAGCTTAACAATCAATTTATTATTTTCTATTTTAAGAACTTTAAGTTAATAACTGACTTCCAAATTTAATACTTATACACATTACTTTTCACTAGATTCTATATTTGATACAGACTACTTTTTCTCTGCAGGCACCTTTAGACTCTCTCTTAATTTTTCAAGTTTTACCCAAGCTTGTAACACACCATTTATGATACTTTCAGGGCGAACCGGGCATCCTGGCACATAAACATCAACCGGAATCAATTTATCGACTGAGCCTCTTAAATTATAAGAGTTATGAAACACGCCACCGCTGGTACCGCATGTTCCTACAACAATGACTGCTTTAGGATCAGGGGTTTGCTCGTAAACACGTTTTACCCTATCTGCCATTTTTTCAGTAACTGGACCGGTTACCAATAGTACATCAGCGTGCTTAGGGCTACCTACCAGTTTGATTCCAAATCTTTCTAAATCATAGCGAGGAGTTAATCCTGCTACAATTTCGATATCGCATCCATTACAAGAACCTGTATTCAGATGAAAAACCCATAAAGACCTTTCAAAATATTTATTTAATTTCACAGTTAACTCACCCCTATTACAATTAATACAATTACGGTTACGGTAATTATCCAGCAGCTATAGTCATTTATACTCCCGGTATGCATCTCAACCAAAGGTTTATAATACCCCTTTAATGCTTCGGTAAACCCCCAGTAAATATGGCTCGCACTTAAGTGTGAGCTTTCTTTGCTTACTTCAGGATTACCAGAAATAAATGGTTTATCTTGCTCAGTATTCTTTTTATAACTATCTTCACCTTTATTCCTGACATAGATTACTAATACGCCAATTACAAGCACAGTAATTATCCAAATTATAGCACTCCAAGAGCCGCTTCCTGTTTCTAATAATCCAAACATTTTTTACATTCCTCCTAATACTGTTCCTGTATATTTAACCTGTTCTACTAATGCCATTACTGCGGGATGTACTAGATTCTTTACAATTAAATCAGGAAATAATCCAAAGAAAATGATGACACATGACAAAACTGCCATAGATAAAATCATACTTTGAGGTACTTCCTGTACATCATTAAATTGAGGTAGTTTCGGTCCCAAAAATGCACTATGAAAGACTTTTACAAATGATGCCAAAGTTAAAATACTAACAACCATTGCAATAATGGAAAGTAAAGGATTAAATTTGTATACAGATTCGTATATCAATAACTTGGAAGCAAAACCGTTAAAAGGCGGAAGCCCGGCAATAGCGGCTGCTCCGATAATAAAGAAAATCGTCGTATATTTCATTGAATGAGCCAAACCACCCATTTTATTTAGATTCCGGGTACCGGTTCTAAAAAATAAAGCTCCGGCAGTTAAAAATAATAAACCCTTGTACATGGCATGATTCATAATATGAAATATTCCGCCTTCCAGTGAAGTAATACCATATTCCTTGAGCGCAACCGGGTTAGATAATACGGCTAATCCAACGCCAACGCCAAGAAGCATGTATCCGGTTTGAGAAACCGCATGATAAGCCATTAATCTTTTTATATCCTTCTGCACGATAGCCATGGTAACACCGATAAACATGGAAAGAACACCAAAAATAATGATGATCCAGCCTGCTGCAAGAGTGTTTGAATTCACATTATACAAGGAAAATACGATTCTAAATAATGCATATAAACTTGCCTGACTGGCTGCAACCAATATCATGGTGATAGGGGCTGGAGCTTCGGAATATGCATCAGGAGTCCACATATGCATGGGTACGGCTCCTGATTTCATAGCCAATACAGGTAATAACAGTGCTAGTGCTATTTTATCCAATTGTGAATATTTTATCACGTTAGCTAAAGCAGCGATATTTAAGAGATCATATTCTCCATAGAAAATACCTATTGCAAATAAAACCACTAACGCTGAAATTGAACTAACGACCATATATTTAAAACCAGCTTCCGCAGGTTCTCCGAAATCAATTCCGCGGTAAGCGATTAAAGCAACTGATGCAATCGATGCAATTTCCAGAAATACAAAAAAGTTGAATAAATCACCGGTAAATTCCATTCCAAACATCCCCACTGTTAAAAGAAGTAATAAGGAATAAAACTTATCCATTCCTTCCGTTTTTTTTATAAACGCTAAAGAGTAAATCGCCCCTAAAAATGAAACAGTCGCTGTAATTAATCCCATAAATATTCCCATTGCATCAACCTGAAACATAATTCTGATCGGAACGTTTAATCCCGATGGCAAGGTTAATCCGGAGGATTTTGCACCAAAAACATATATCTGTGGACCAACGGTTATCACTTTAACCGCTAAAAGAATAGTAAACACCAGACTAATCGCTAAAACCAAAGCTGAAAAAATACCAACTGTCTTTTTATTGATCCTGCCAATAAGAGGAATTAAAAATGCCGCGAGCAAGGGTAAAGCCAGTATTAAAATCGGACTATTGTTTAATAATATGCTCATCCTCTTAACCTCCTTACTTCATCTGTATCTAAAGTTCCATAATGTTTATATATCATCATCGCAACGGATAATATAAGTGCTGTTGTAGCGATTCCTATAACAATACTGGTTAGGGTTAGCGCTTGAGGGGTTGGTAAAACCATGTTTTGTCCGGAAGGAGCCATGGTGTAAATTGGTGCAACTGCTCCTTTTCTATATCCTAGCGTGATTAAAAATAAATTAACACCATTCTCTATTAAACATACACCAATAGCAATTTTAATTAAATTCTTTTTGAACATTAAGGTATAAATTCCAAATGCAACGAAAAATGCTACTGCGATATAAGGTAAATTATCTATCATTTTATGAATTCTCCTTCTTCCTGGTAAATTCTGCTCCCTTAGCCATAATTAGCACAATAACTCCTAAAGCAGAAAGGACTTCCAATCCAACTGCAATGTTCATTAAGGGAATTAATCCACCGGTATTCATGTTTCCAGGATTAACTCCGATCACAGCTACGTCGCCAAACCAGCTTCCATAATTGGCTAAGAAATTGTAAAAAAAGGTAATTCCTAGTCCGGAAAATGCTAATAGAATAAACAGGGTTAATCCAAAACTTTCAAACAAAGAAAAAATATCTTTTTTAAGAAATTTTTTTGAATTCACGCTGCCATAAGATACCAAAATTAAAGCAAATGCCGAAGCAGTAACCGCTCCACCCTGAAAACCTCCTCCTGGAGTAAGATGACCATGCACAATGATATAGAAACCATAAATAAGAATAAAACCATATACAAAATTTGTAACGGTTTTGACTATTTTAGACATTTCCTTCATTTCTTTACCCCCCTGAATAATGCCACAACTCCGACGACTGCTGTAAACAATACGGTGGCCTCTCCTAAAGTATCAAATCCTCTATAATCAAACACAATGGATGTTACCACATTGTTTGCTCCGGTTTCCTTTTGTGCGTTTTCAATAAAATAATCATCCATTTTGGTGATAGTAGGTTCTCCAAATGTCCTCATATTTATTGCGCTCACCATCAAGAAAGAAAAAAATATTAAAAAAGCAACTGCAAAAATAATTTTTTTCATTGTATCCCCCTACCTAGTTCCTCTAATAGCAAATATAAAAATTGCCATTGTTAATGCTGCACCAATAGCAGCTTCTGCTATCGCTACATCAGGTGCTTGCAATAGATAGAATTCCAGCGAAAGAAGTAAGCTGGCTACTGCTAGAGCAATAATGGAATCCAACAGCTTTTTATAAACCACTGCTAAAAAAGCAGATATTATCATAATTACCAATGTTGATACCTGAATTAATTCATAAAAGTAGCTCATTTTAGTTTCGCCTCCTTCAACTGGTCTATCACTGCTTGCTTTGGCATTATTCCGCTACGATGTGCAGCTCGAGCAATTGCATGAGCACCGGTTGGGTTAGTGATAATTAAACATATCAATGCAACTATAGTATGTAGTGCAAGGACACCAAATTTTGAATCTCCCATGACATTCCATTTGTAAAAACCATATACAATAACTGCTAAACTGGTAAATATAGAACCGAAAGTTGTTGCTTTTGTTGAAGCGTGAAGTCTTGTATACACATCAGGAAATCTCAAAAGACCAACCGAACCTAAACAATTAAACACAACACCTATGACTAAAAAAATATATAGAACAGCCAATAATAATCCCATTTATTCTTTTGAACCCCCTTCCAAGTATTTCGCGACATATAAAGTACCAATATAAGATAATAATGCATAAACAATTGCTACATCTACATAAATAACTTCTTCAAATGCCGCCCCTACAAGAATCATTCCTGCAACCACCAAAGTATTAATTGTATCAAGTGCTACAATTCTATCCGGTATTGTAGGTCCCAGCATAAGCCTGACTAAAGACAGTAACATAAATATCAAAAGCAGTCCACCTGGTATAATAAAAATATTAAAAAATTCACTCATTCTGCGATCCTCCTTATCCATTGTGGAAAATTAGAACAAATATGGTGGGTACTTGGTTCTAACGTAGTAACATTTATCCAATGGATATATAAATCATTTTTCTCTTCATCAATATCAACGGTAAGAGTGCCTGGAGTTAAAGTAATAGAATCCGCAAGTAGTGTAATGCCTAAATCGGTTTTTAAATCCGGAGAAATCTTTACAATACCAGGATTTATTTTACCGGTAATTACTCTATAGGCAACATCAATATTTGCTTTGGTTAAGGCAGAAAAAAACGGACCTATAAAATATAGCAAAAAATTTATCCATCTAATTGGATTTAACATTCTATAACTTCTTTTTTGAAACAACACCTTATTTGCCAAAATTGCAACTACTAATGAAAGGATAATTCCGGTACTGATTTCAAAAATACTCCATAACCCCCATACTTCTCCTTGACTGGCTGTAAGAAACAGATAAGTTACCATGCTAAGTAAAAAGGTTACAACTAAATCTATCATCACTTCACCTCTCTTTGGATTTAATTATCAAAATAAAGTATAGCATTTAATATAGGTTAGTGTAAAGTTTTTTTGATATTTTAAAAAGGACTATTCGATCTCAATATTGTCAATATAAATATCCTCACCTGAGATGATATCAATTTCCACACTGCCGCATTTCGGACATTTAAATTCTTCTTTATTAATACTGAATTCTTTCTTGCATTGTCGGCATTTACCCAGTAGAGGTAATTGATGTATGTTTATTGCAGAGTTATTTGCAATTGTCTCCTGTGTAATATTTCTAAAAGCAAATTTTAGGGAATCTTTATTTATCCCCGAAAATTCTCCTAGCTGTACGGTAATTTTGGTAATTTTTTTAGCATTACATTCTTCTGCTTTATTTAATACGATTTTTAATAAATTTTTTGCAATCGAAGTTTCGTGCATATTTTTTACCTGAAAAATGAATTGACAAATATGTCAATTCACCAATTTATTGATTAATTTAAACCGACAATAAATACAAATATTAAAATAAAAACTAGATAAATGAATGGATAAGAGATTTCTTATTTAACTTATATCTCAATATAAAAGAGGAAGTATGGGACTTCCTCTTTTATATTCTTATTGGTGCCGGGAGGGGGATTTGAACCCCCACAAGCAAATGCTCACCAGCCCCTCAAGCTGGCGCGTCTACCAATTCCGCCATCCCGGCGAATTGTTCTTCATACATCATTGTAATAAATATTATCTAAAATGATGTATGGCATGCTACATAGTGTTCATTGCCAACATCAATTAATTCTACTTCTTTTTCTTTACAAATTTCTTTGGCATATCTGCATCTTGGATGAAAACGACATCCTTTTGGTGGATTAAAAGGACTTGGAACATCTCCTTCCAACACGATTCGTTGTCTTTTTAGGGTCGGATCTGGAATGGGCACAGCAGAAAGAAGTGCTTTTGTATACGGATGCAGTGGATTACTGTATAAATCTTCGGCACTGGCCAATTCTACGATTTTACCCAGATACATCACTGCTATCCTGTCAGAAATATGTTTAATCACACTGAGATCATGGGCAATAAAAAGGTAAGTTAATTGAAATTTATTTTGCAATTCCTCCAACAAATTAATGACTTGCGCTTGAATGGAAACATCTAATGCAGATACAGGTTCATCGCAAATGATTAATTTTGGATGTAACGCTAAAGCTCTTGCAATGCCAATCCTCTGTCTTTGACCACCACTAAATTCATGAGGATATCTTCGCATATGGCTTGCATTCAAGCCAACGGTTACCAATAATTCTTTTATACTCTTTTCTCCACTTTTCTTATTTTTGGTAAGGTTGTGAATGAATAGCGATTCACCGACTATATCACCAACGGTCATTCGAGGATTAAGAGAACCAAATGGATCCTGAAATATAATTTGAATCTCACGCCTTGCTTTTCTTAGTTCGTCTTTTTTTAATCGATAAATATCTTTTCCATCTATTTCTACTTCTCCTGCAGTAGGTTCTAAAAGCCTTAATATTGTCCTTCCTGCAGTCGTTTTACCACAACCTGATTCCCCAACCAGACCTAAAGTTTCTCCTTTTTTAATATCAAAACTTACTCCATCAACCGCTTTTACATATCCAACAATTTTTGAAAAAAGACCGCCTCTTACCGGAAAATATTTTTTTAAATTCCTTACCTTAAGCAATCTATTGTTTTCCAATAATTCTACCTCCAACTTATGAAACTTCAAATAGTCGTTAGTTGCAAATATAACGTACAAGATACACAGCATTTACAAATCTTAAATACATTTATTTCAATTAATCAGATTTATTCATAATATATAAAAATTTTACGATATGTTAAAATGAAAATTTAGCAATAAGAAATTTACAAAAAAATTCCCTTACAACCGAACTATATTAAGCATGTGTGGTATCCAATGTATTTTTAAAGTATTTCATTTTATCTTCATGGTACATCCAACAACGCACCAGATGATTATCTCCGATGTTTTTTAATCCAGGCTCTTCCTTGATACAAATTTTTGAGGCATATTTGCATCGTGGATGAAATTTACACCCAAAAGGTAAGGCTAATGGATCAGGAATAGTGCCTTCAATTACTTCCAGTTTTTTACCGGGTTTATCTGTAAGTTGAGGAATTGATTTCAAAAGAGCACCTGTATATGGATGCTTTGGATTTTTAAATATATTTAGGCAACTGGTATATTCCATTGCTTTTCCAGCATAGACAACTACAACATTATCGGACACTTCAGCAATGACACCTAAATCATGTGTGATCATTAAAACAGCCATTCCAATTTCATTTTTTAATTTTTTTATCAATTCCAGAATTTGTGCTTGAATGGTCACATCCAAAGCTGTAGTAGGTTCGTCTGCAATTAATAAATCAGGATTACATGATAGCGCCATAGCAATCATAACTCTCTGCCGCTGGCCTCCGCTCAACTCGTGAGGATATTCATGCATCCTTTTTTCCGGATTAGGAATTCCTACCAGCTTTAGCATTTCTAACGTTTTCTTTGCTGCTTTTTCCTTATCAAGATTTTGGTGCAAAACAATTGCTTCTGATATTTGATTACCAACAGAATAAACAGGATTCAATGAGGTCATGGGTTCCTGAAAAATCATTGAAATATCATTTCCTCGAATTTTTCTCATATTATTGGCATTGTTTTTTAATAAATCTTTTCCTTTAAATAGTATTTCGCCACCAATAATCTTCCCCGGTGGTGTTGCAATTAATTGTAAAACTGAGAGAGCTGATACACTTTTTCCACATCCGGATTCGCCTACCATCCCCAAAGTTTCACCTTTTGTAATGGAAAAATCAATGCCATCTACTGCTTTCACTACTCCATCATCAGTATAAAAATAGGTTCTTAAATTTTTAACTTGAAGTAATAGATCATCCATTATGATTCCTCCATACTGGATATACCTTAAAATTTTTTTAATTTTCTGTTATAAATTATCAGACATTTTATTTACTCTTTAGAACATGCAATATTCTTACTTAATTAAGCTAAGCAATAAAGATGAAACCATAAAAAGAACAGCTATTCCGGTGGTTAATTTGACTAAAAATCCTTCTTTTCCTTTTTTACCCCTGTAATCAGCTGTTGTTCCGCCACCAAATATTCCGGAAGCTTTACTAGTTTTCCTGACTTGTAATACTACAGCTAGAATCAATGCAATACTTATTATAATTTGAGCGATCATTAATATTATTGACATTTTTATCTCCTCATGAAAAAATCGTTGTTTGTATAGATTACTTCATTAAAAATTATTTATTTTACGACCTTTAATTTTATAATTCCAGTTTTTAATTTTAACATAATTATACTATCAGTTCAAGGATAAATTCCGTTCTTTTAGATTCTGTTTACAACATAATATCATGACTTTAAAATTAAAAATCAAAAACTTTTTGCTTAATAGGAACATAAATAAAGACTCTTGTTTATCCCATTCATTATTTATACACCATTTAATGGGAATTACATTAATTTCGCGGCCTTTACTATCTGCGAAAAACTTAATGCATGCAAACTTGCTCCTCCGACCAATGCTCCATCTATATCAGATTTTTCCATAAACTCACAAATATTTTTAGCATTTACACTCCCTCCATACAAAATCCTTATTTGTTCTGCAACATTGATTCCATATTGAGAAAGAAAAAGCTGTCTAATAAATTTAATAACAGAATCAGCATCCTCAGGACTGGAAGACCTACCTGTTCCTATAGCCCAAATGGGTTCATAAGCAATAATAAGTTTTGATGCATATACAGAATCAATCTCGTGAAATAATGCCTCGATTTCCTGTTTAATTATCTCTTTAAATTGACCACTTTCCCGCTCTTCTAAGTTTTCTCCTACACATACAATTGGTAAGAGCTGATGTGTAAACGCAACTTTGGTTTTCTTCGCCACCTCTTCTGAGGTTTCTTTAAAATATTTTCTTCTTTCGGAATGTCCCAATATGACATATTCACACCCAATATCTTTTAGCATTAATGGCGATATTTCACCGGTAAATGCTCCTTGTTCTTCTTTATACAAGTTTTGAGCACCTAATTTAATATTTGTTTCATTCACTATTTCTCTAGTTGGCCAAAGTGAAGTAAAGGGGGGACACACAACGATATCTACACCTTTTACATTACGTACAAAATCCTTAAGTTCCTTCACTAAAGCAATTGATTCCAATATCGTTTTATTCATCTTCCAATTTCCAGCAATAACCGGAATTCTCATGAAATTTACCTCCAATTTTAATCATCTACAAATATTTTGTTTTCTTAAGTTTATTGTCATTAAAATATTTTTTCGATATGAACTTATTTTATATCTTAATTACATACAGAAAGCGAAGTAACCTAAATAAAAGATTACTTCGCAATTTCCTAGCAAGCTAAAACTCAAATAAAAAGTTTTAATCAAATTTCTTATCAATAGCTCATTTCCGCCTATAAAATATATCAACAATGGCCGTACTTGCCGTTACATGCAACAAATCTTTTTTTCCGATAAAAACAACAGCGTTACTATTCCCAAATATATTTTACTAAATCGATTATCCTGCAAGAATAAGCCCATTCATTATCATACCATGCAATAATCTTTGCTAAATTACCATCAATTAGCATGGTAGATAAACCATCAATAATCGAGGAATAACTATTTCCATTATAGTCTCTGGAGACTAAAGGTTCTTCGTTGTAATCCAAAATACCTTTTAATTTTCCCTGAGAAGCTGTAAGAAATGCCTGGTTAATTTCTTCTACGCTGGTTTTCTTTCTTAAAATTACAACCAGATCTACAACTGAAACGTTAGGGGTAGGCACCCTGAAAGCCATTCCGTTCAATTTTCCCTTTAATTCCGGTATTACAAGGGTTACAGCTTTTGCAGCACCCGTCGTTGTGGGAATAATGGATAAAGCTGCAGCACGTGCCCGCCTCAAATCTTTGTGAGGTAAATCCATTAAATTCTGATCAGCTGTATAGGAATGAGTAGTGGTCATAATTCCTTTTTCTACACCGAAATTATCATTTAACACTTTTACAGCCGGTGCCAGACAATTGGTTGTACATGATGCATTGGAAATAATATGATGTTCTTCATTGTTATATTTATCTTCATTCACTCCAATAACAATCGTAATATCTTCCCCTTTAGCAGGTGCGGATATAATAACTTTCTTTGCACCAGATATTAAATGCTTTGATGCTCCTTCCCGGTCCCTAAAAATTCCCGTAGATTCAATGACTAAATCTACTCCCAATTCTTTCCATGGAAGATTTCCGGGATCTCTTTCGCCAAGTACTTTTATCTTATTTTCTCCCAGAATGATATGGCCATTTTCAAATTTTACATCTTCTAACCTGCCGTGAACGGAATCATATTTTAG
>CBFCZX010000023.1:0-15975 GCA_965602765.1 uncultured Atribacterota bacterium
ATTTCTCGCATTCAAGGAATTTACTCATTTCAGCAGTTATTTTAGTGTTAAGCCTGGGTGGTGCAGTATTGCCCATTCCTTTGGGTAGCGGTAAAATAGAAATTGCCGGAATGGCATTGGGTGCAATAGCTGGAATTATTCTTAATAAAATTTTACCAGAGTAAATTAAAACTCTACTTTACGTTAACATTTACTATCTCCTGGAAAACAAAATTTATTTCCCGGAGATAGTAAATGTTTGCTGGTTTTTATTTTTTAATCAATAAGTTAAACCTTCAAATAACTAAATTGAAATATTATTTAATTACTCGCTACCTTTCCCCATTTATCCCGCATCTTTAATGGAGATTATTTTATTTATCTTGAAAAAAACCACAAGATTATTATATACTTAGAAATATATTCATTTTATTTGCAA
Source organism: uncultured Atribacterota bacterium (assembly GCA_965602765.1). GTDB lineage: Bacteria > Atribacterota > Phoenicimicrobiia > Phoenicimicrobiales > Phoenicimicrobiaceae > JAYEGH01. Next base: position 419 of record CBFCZX010000023.1, read on the forward strand.
TTTTATAATGATCAAGAGGAATAATCCAATGTCAGAGATTTTAAAAGAAGCTCTTGAAAGAGTTGATAATGGGGAAACTATAGCAATTATTACCATTACTGATACAAAAGGTTCTACGCCTGGGGCAAAGGGCGCAAAAATGGCTGTCGGTAAAGATGGCTTAATATCAGGCACGATAGGCGGAGGAAAAATAGAAGCAAAAGTCATCGCAACTGCAAAAGAGTCTATAAAGAGGGGATATAAACAATCAATTCATTATCACCTTACAAAAAAAGAAACTGAATTAGATGATGGAGTTATTTGCGGCGGTGAATTGACGGTATTTATAGATATTCTTGAGCCAAAAGAAAATATTATTATTTTTGGAGCCGGACACATCGCCTATTATCTTTCTAAAATTGCCGAAATAATGGGAATTAGTGTATCGGTTGTTGATGAACGGGAAGATTTTGCCAATCGGAAAAGGTTTCCGGGAGCGGAAAAAATCATCAATGAAAAACCGGTCATTGCCTTCAATAAACTCACAATCAATTCTTCTACCTATGTGGTTATCGTGACCAAGGGACATCAGCATGATGAAGAGGTATTATCTTCTGTAATCCATTGTGATACCAGATATATTGGCATGATTGGAAGCAAGACAAAGAATAACCTTATTTTTCAACATTTAAGAGAAAAAGGAATAACAGAAGAAAAGATTAAAAAAATATATACACCTATTGGTATCAATATTGGTGCTCAAACCCCTGAAGAAATTGCAGTAAGTATTATTGCAGAAATTATCCAGATTAAAAGAAATAAAGCCTAAGTATAGAAAGAGATTAATAGAAGAGCTGCTAAATCATGACAAACGGAATGTTTCTTTGCCTTCTTCAATATGAACCTAATGTTCGAGCTTTAAAAAAATGTATTAGAAATTTTGAAGTCGTAATAAGTGATTCATGGTCTATTTTAGTTGGATCAAATTTCATGAGAGAAAAAACGATTTGTATGCAAAAACTAATCCCAAAAGCAGATAATATTGTCCCAATGCCTACAGGTCCTCCCAAAAACCAGCCACTAAAAACAGCACTTACTTCAAGTAATCCTCTGCAAAGCCCCACAGCCAAGCCGGTTTTTCTTTCTATCGTGACCATAAGATTATCCCTTGGACCGGCACAAAATCCTGAACTGATGTAAAAATATGTTCCGAAAGCAACTGTAAAAAGGCCTGCCATCATCATAGCTATACCGGATATATATCCCTTCATTTGAGGAATAAAATTAAAAGAAAGGAGTATATCAATAAATAAACCAATAAATATTATGTTTGCAATAGTTCCAAAACCAAATTTTTCTCCTAAAAATAGACAAATAATACAAATGATCAAACCAATCAGGATAATAACTCTTCCAACAGTCATTCCAACAGTATTAGCTACGCCTTGATGTAAAACATCCCAGGGGATAAATCCCAAGTTTGCTTTCATAGTCATTACAATACCCAATGTGGACAGAAATAATCCAAAAAATAGCTTAAAAATTCTTTTTAAGAAATTGGTCATCTTTTATCTTTCATTTTTTCAAACATTAATCATTTGTATAATTTAAAATTCATAATTCTGAGATAGTGGACAATACTTATATTGTTTTAAAAATACAGACTTGGGAACTTTAATCAGATAATTATAAGATTAATATGGCGTGCAGTCAATGGCTTAAAAGAATAAAGTGGAAATTAGGATTCGCAAGTTTACATATTGAGGGAAAATCTAAACAAAAATATTTTGAGTTTTTGAGAAATACCTATATAATTAAATAGTTAACTTGTAAGGAGTGATGATAATGAATTTAAGATATAAAATATGGATGGAAAATAAAAATGGAAAAGTGTTTGGCGATGGACCGTTTGATATACTTACACGTGTGGAGAGAACCGGTTCATTGCGGCAGGCTGCTATGGAAATAAATATGTCTTATTCCCAGGCTTGGAATTTAATCAGGGGGCTGGAAGAAAGATTAGGATTTAATTTATTAAAAAGAAAAGTTGGAGGCGATAAAGGTGGAGGTTCTCACCTGACTTATGAAGCCATTGATTTAAAAGAAAAATATAAAATTTTTCATCAACAGGCAACAAAAAGTATTGATTCAATCTACCATCAAATATTTAACTAAATAATTTTTTATTGGCGTTATACCTAGTTAAGTATATCCAAATTAACCAATATTTTCTTTTTGGCATAACTCATTATTTTATGCATTCGAAGAATATATTAACTAGATTTTAGAAGGAGGGTAAGATCTCAATGGAGAAAATACCGGTAGAAAAAGCTGTCGGCATGATATTATGCCATGATATTACACAGATAATCCCAGGAAAGTTTAAAGGTCCAATTTTTAGAAGGGGGCATATGGTTCGGGAGGAAGATATAGAAAAATTAAAGAAAATAGGAAAAGAATACCTATATATCTGGCAACCCGAAGAAGGAAAAATCCATGAAGATGAAGCTTCCCTAAGATTGTCCAGGGCAGTAGCAGGAGAAAACATTGAATTAACTCAGGCTGTTGAAGGGAAAATTACCTTAAAATCTTTAATCAGAGGATTGTTTAAAGTAAAAAGAGAACTTTTATACGAAATAAATGCCATGGAAAATATTACTATTCCCTGCCTACCTAATCACTTCAAAGCAGAAAAAGGTCAAAAACTATCTGGAGTCCGAGTTGTTCCGTTAATGATTAAAGAGAAAAAAATATTAAAAATTGAAGAATTATGTCAAAAAAAAGGAAAAGTATTTGATGTAAAAAAATATAAAAAATTAAAGACGGGAATCATTACGACCGGTAATGAGGTATATAAAGGGTTAATAAAAGATGCATTTGGTCCATTATTAAGAAAAAAGTTTTCCTACTTTGAGGCAGTGATAAAAAAGCAGATCTATTGCCTGGATAATAAAGAAGAAATAAAAAAAGCTATCCTTTTTTTTAAACAGCAAGAAGTAGATCTTATTGCTTTAAGCGGAGGCATGTCTGTCGATCCGGATGATTTAACTCCTGGTGCTATTAGAGAGAGCGGTGCAAAAGTGATCACTTATGGTGCTCCTGTACAGCCGGGAAATATGTTTATGTTAGCTTACCTTGGAACGACTGCTCTTATAGGAATACCTGGTGCCTCTTTATTTTACAAGAATACAATTTTAGATATCGTTTTACCTCGAATATTTGCCGGAGATATTTTAAATAAAAGAGATTTTGTCATGTTGGGAGAAGGGGGATTTTGTTCTACCTGCGTAGTATGCCATTATCCTTATTGTTATTTTGGTCATTGAAAAACATCGGATGATTTTGAAATTGTAAAAAAGAAAGGAAAAGAAATGAAATTCTATACAGATATAAAAGATAAGTTCTGTCAGTTAATTACTGATGATAATATCTGGACTTCTCAAATCAATATCGTGAATGTTCGTGCCCTTACTCCCCAAGAAGCTATTGGAAATCCGGACAGAGACGACTTTCCTCTATTGAAAGGAAAAGAAGTTATGATACAGGCAGATTTCAAGGGAAGTAAAGGGCAGGCTTTTACAGATATGCCGGGGAATTATAACGGAACTTTAAGGGATATTTTCGAAATGCCGCTTATTAATAATTTTCAACGTGCGATTTTCACAGCTAGCTTAAATGCAGTTCTACGGTCCTTAAATATTATTTTCAACACAATGCATTGCCGGGACAAAGAACCCGGGATATGCTCATTTCATCTTAAAGAATATGTAAAAAGTCGTTTTGGAAAAGCCCGTATTGCATTTATCGGATTTCAACCGGCCATGATATCAACTTTAGGAAAGGATTTTGAGATGAGGGTAATTGATCTAGATAGAGATCATATTGGAAAAAGAAAGGCTGGTGTCTTAATTGAAAGCGTATCCAAAACAAATGAAATTTTAAATTGGTCAGACATTATTTTGGCAACCGGTACAACTGCGGCCAATAATACCTTAACTACGCTGTTAAATGAGAAACCGATAGTATTTTACGGTGTCACTATTAGTGGAATTGCTCATCTTATGGGATATGAACATTTTTGTTATTGCAGCCATTAAATAGAAATAGGAGGTAAAAATATACATATGAAACTCATTGATGATATTATTTCAACGATTAATGAAAACACGAAGAACGATTTAGTAAAAGAGGTGAGAATAGGACCTTTTTGGACCGGGGTATGGAGCAAATACGGTGGATTAGCCTCTACTACTTTTACCCATGCACCTGCTATGCCTCCTCCAATTAAAGAAGCGGGAAGTTTAACCGAAAAACCAATTGGAGAAATTTGCGACTATGCAAATTCTGATTGTCTGTTAAAATCTTCTGTCGGTATGGCTGCCATTAATTCTGCTATAGAAGTTGATTTAAATAAATGTCAGAATATTAATGCTTCAGAAGTGCTTTTCGAAAAGGGGAAAGATAGGAAAGTTGTTGTTGTAGGGCATTTTCCTTTTGTTAACAAACTAAGGCGATTGACTAAACAGCTCTGGGTGGTGGAAAGAAAACCCCAAAGTGGTGACATTCCGGCTAATGAAGCAAGACGAGTTATTCCTCAAGCAGACGTTATAGCAATTACTGGTACTGCTTTAATCAACAGGACAATGGAAGAGTTACTTTCCTTGTGCACTAGGAAAAGCCTGGTAATGGTTTTGGGTCCGACAGCACCACTTTCTCCTGTGTGGTTTGATTATGGAGTGGATTTAGTATCCGGAACCAGAGTTATTGATCCCGAATTTGTACTCCGCATGGTATCAGAAGGAGTTGTTTTTAGACAGATTCATGGTCGGGGAGTAAAATTGCTTACCATTCAGAAGGGAGAATACCAATGAATTTTTTGAAGAGGGGTATCCCTAATAAAATAAAAAAGGATTAAAGTATGAAAAAAAAATCATTTTTATTATGCTTGGTTTTGACAATTCTAATTTTTATTTCTTTGGAAATATCTGCATCGGAAAAAAACAAATCAATCGGAATAGCAGTAGAATTTACAGATCACGCTGCCTCTGCATATATTGGCCGGGATAAAGGATGGTTTGAAGAAGAAGGTCTAGAGCTTACTTCTTATGAAAGTTATGTTACCGGTATGGCTTTAGCATCCGCCCTGGCAAGGGGTGATATTCAGGTAGCCTATATGTGTCTGGTTCCGGCAATTAATGCCTATGCCAATGCAAAAGTTCCGATAAAAATCGTTGCGGGTACTCATAAATATGGATATGGTTTAGTTGCAAATACTAACAAAGTAAGAACAATACAGGATTTAGAAAGAAAAAATATTCGAATTGGATGTGTTAGAGAAGGAGGAGCGGTAGATGTACTTTATCACAAAACAATCGATAAATATGATTTAGATGAAGAAAAAGTACTAAATAATATTCAACGGATGAATCCGCCTAAGCAAATTTTAGCCATTCAAATGGGAAAATTAGATGCTGCCTTTCTACCCGAACAATGGGCTACATTAGCTGAGAATTTTGGTTTTAAGATGTTACTTATGAGTCAGGATGTATGGCCTGAAATGCAGGGAAGCGTTTTAGTCGTTAAAGAAGAATTAATAAATATATATCCTGAAATAGTGAAAAAAATTGTTATGATATCCAAAAGGGCTACAGATTGGATTAATCAATATCCCCAGGAGGCAGCAGAAATTGTAACCCGACAATTACAGAAAACCGAAGGAAATCTTTACTCAGGCCAATTATCGGATATTACTAATAGAAATGAGATGGGTCCCGATGTATTATTCAAGTCTATGAAAAAATTAAATTATACTACTGATATTAATTCAAAAATAGTTCAAGAAACAATAGATTATATGGCGCAACTGGGCTATATTAAAACAATTTTTAAAGCAGGAGATATTTTAGATTTGAGGTTTTTAGAAGAATGAAAATATTTCGAAAGCTAATTCCGGGTTGGGGAATTGTTCCGGTAATTATATTTTTAATCCTATGGGAAATAATTGCTCGAATAAATTTAATCTCAGGACACTTTCCTTTCCCTCCCTTTTCTATAGTAGTCGCTGAATTTTATTATTTATCAGCTAATGGTGTACTGGGGAATAATTTTTTAAGTAGTTTTTTTCGTGTTTTAATTGGTTTTTCTTTTGGTACAATCGCTGGATTGTTTATTGGTATTTTAATGGGATGGAAGACCATAATTGACAAAGCATTAAATCCAATCATTAGCTTGATTTATCCTATACCGGCTTTGGGTTGGTTACCACTTTTAATGTTATGGTTGGGAATTGGCGAAATATTGCCAATTGCGATCATATTTATCTGTTCTTTCTTTCCCATTCTTTACAATACTTCTACCGGTATTAAAACGATAGATAAAAATTACATACATGTAGCAAAAAGTCTGGGAGCCTCTAATAGGGAAATATTAACTTCGATAGTCATTCCTTTGGCGTTACCTAATATTTTTACCGGTTTAAAATTAGAGTCTGGAATGGCGTGGCGGGTTATCATTGCAGCGGAAATGGTTGCTATTCCAACCGGCATAGGTGCTTTAATGATGCGGGCGGAAAGCTTAATGAGAATAGATATTATTATTGTCTGTCTAATTATATTGGCAGCAATGTGTTTTATTTTTGAAAGATTTTTTCTATATTTAGAAACTAAATTTACCTCTCGATGGATTTAGAATATGCCAGCTATAATGCTTAACAACATATCAAAATACGTTTGTAAAAATATTAACCTGAAAATATTGAATAGAGAATTTTTAGTTTTATTAGGACGGAATGGTGCGGGTAAGAGTACTTTATTAAATGTAATTGCGGGACTAATTGATTATGATGGTTCAGTATTTTTTGAAGACAAATGCATCAACAACCTACCTTCCAGCGAAAGAAGAATAGGCTATCTATTTCAGGGTTTATATTTGTTTCCCCATCTTGATGTTTTTTCCAATATTGCTTTTAGCTTAAAGATTAGAAAAAATAGTCCGAATAAAATAAAACATAGAGTTGATGAATTATTAAAGATGTTGAGAATAGAAAATCTATCACATTGTTATCCTAAAAAATTAAGCGGTGGGGAAAAACAGCGGGTAGCTTTGGCCCGGTCTCTTGCTGCAGAACCTGAAATATTGCTTTTGGATGAGCCGTTAAGCAGTTTGGATCTACAATCTTCAAAATATTTGCGGAGAGAACTGAAGCAATTACAAAAAAAATTAGGGATTACGACTATTTATGTAACGCATAACTTGACAGAAGCAGAGGAAATGGCTGATAGAATAGTGGTGATAGAACAAGGAAAAATCGAACAGATAGGCAAGGCTGAAGAAATATTTTTTTCTCCTAAAAATAGAAGAGTGTCTGAATTTATCGGAGCACCGAATATTCTTGATTGTAGTAGATTTCAAATTTTAGGAAAGGGTATTGCAGAGGTTAATTGCGGAGGATTGTCCATTATTATTCCAGATGATGGAAAGAAGGTCAGTAAAATTGCCCTGCTGCCTCGAGATATTTATTGTACTGAGGAAATGCCTCCCGGTCCGGATGTCAATCGATTTAAAGGAATTATTACGGATATTAATATAACCAATGAAATTGTTCGATTGAAAGTAAAAGCTGGAAGAAATAGTTTGTTAGCAGAATTACCTCATCATATCTATAATAGAATGAACCTGAAAATAGGGAAAGAGGTATTTTTTATATTAAAATTAAGAAATATTAAGTGTATATAATTTATTTACAGAAAATATTGGTTAAAGTAACATCTAAAATTGAATTTATATTAAAAAATGTCAAGGAAATAATGAAGTAAAGAATTTTAAAAAATAGTGATTTTTTTAAAATATTGTGATACATTAATGGGAGTTGTTTATTTTTTATGGAACAATGTTCCAAATAATGGAAAGAGATGAATTTTTTTATGAATTCAATTGAGAAATCAATAGAAATATTGAATTACCTTTCCAATATGGAAAGGAGCGCAGGAATAACTGAACTCAGTTTAAAATTGTCATTCCCCAAGAGCACTATTCATAGAATACTTTCTACACTATTAAAATATTCATTGGTTGCAAAAGAAAAAGAGACAAACAAATATAAATTAGGTCTACGAGTACTCGATTATTCAAATTCATTTTATAATTCTTTTGATTTTAGGCAAGTTGCTAAACCAATTTTAAAAGATGTTTGCAGAGAAACCAAGCTCACCACTTTTTTAACTACCTGGTATAATGATAAGGGAATTTGCATAGATTCATTAACTCCTTCTTTAAAGGTGAACACCCATCTTTTTGTTGATATTGGCAAGGAAATGCCATTTAATTGTGCAGCTTCTGCAAAAGTTATTTTGGCTTATCAGCAGCCCAAAGATATTAAAAGAGTTATTAAGAATCAAAATCTTTATAAATATACACCCAAAACGATAGTAGACCCTAAAAAATTAGAGAAACATTTAATGGAAATAAAGCGTAAGGGATTTGCCTTTTGTGATGAAGAACTCGAGGAAGGAGCAAGGGCGATTTCGGTTCCAGTGAAAAATATCGATAAAGAAGTCATTGCCAGCATTACGATAACAGGATTATCCAAGAGGTTATCTAAAAGTAATATTGGAAAATTTAGTACAATTTTAATTAAATCATCTAAAAAATTATCCGAGATGTTGGGATGCAAAAAAGATAATTTTTCTTATGATGAGGGATAAAATCATTAAAAATTTTAAAAACAATTTTTGTTACAAATGATTTAATTTATATAAATAAAAAAATAGAAGAGAGGTAATTAAATGTCAAAAGTAATCTTAATAGCCCTAGGCGGTAATGCAATAAAGCAAGCAAATGAAAAGGGAACTTCAGAGGAACAATATAGAAATTGCTGGAAGACCACAGAACACATTTCGGAAATTGTAAAAAATCTTGGAGAAGAAGATCGATTAGTTATCACTCACGGAAATGGACCTCAAGTCGGTAATCTTATGGTGCAACAGAAACTAGCTCAAGATGTTGTTCCAGCTCACTCCATGGATATAGTAGGGGCAATGACTCAAGGACAGATTGGTTATATGTTGCAGCAGACATTAATGAACCATTTTAAGAAAAAGGAAATTAACATACCCATTTGTGCTATATTAAATCAAGTGATAGTTGATAAAAATGATCCGGAATTTACAGGAGAAAATGCCTCTAAGCCTGTCGGCAACTTTTTATCTGAAGAGGAAGCAAAAGAAATGAAAAAGAATAACCCTGATTATATTCTTAAAAAAGTAAAACCAACAGGTGACCATTGTTGGAGAAGAACCGTTCCCTCACCGGATCCTATTTCCAATTCAGAAGGAGATGTGATTAAAACATTGGTAAAGGCAGGCGTCATAGTGATTGCTTCAGGTGGTGGCGGTATACCGGTTTTGGAAGATGAGGAAGGAAATTATAAAGGCATTGAAGCAGTCATAGATAAAGACCTTGCAGGAGAAAGATTAGCAGAGGTAGTGGGTGCCGATATATTTTTAATTCTTACTGATGTAGAAAAAGCTAAAATTAATTATGGTAAACCAAATGAAAAAGCCTTAGGCAGAATAACCTTTCAAGAAGCTCAAAAGTATTTTGATGAAGGACATTTTTTAGCGGGAAGCATGGGACCAAAGGTGAAGGCCTGCTTGAGATTTCTAGAAAATGGAGGGCAGAAAGCTATCATTACATCTTTAGATAAAGCCTTGGAAGCATTCAAAGGAGAAAGTGGCACTATTATAGAAAGATAAATCGATCTAAGAAAAAATTAGAACAACCAATGTTAATGTTCTATAAATTCGTGAAATTATCATAATAGATTAAAATAAAATATATAAGGAGTCATAAAAAAATGCTAAAAGGAAAAGACATATTAAACACTGCACAGTTTTCACTTCAAGAATTGAATTTAATCATGAATACGGCAGCAGATTTCGAGAGAAGAGTGAAAAATGGAGAAATTATTAAAAATATGGAAGGTCAAGTTGTTGCCAGTCTATTTTTTGAACCAAGTACCCGAACCCGTCTATCCTTTGAATCAGCAATTAACAGATTGGGTTCCAGAGTTATCAGTATGGCAAACGCAGCGAGTTCTTCTGTAGCTAAAGGAGAATCACTGGTTGATACCATTAGAACAGTAGACGGCTATGTCGATGTTATCGTTATGCGTCATCCCATGAAAGGTGCTGCTCAGATTGCCGCTGACAATGCTTTTCATCCGGTCATAAACGGTGGTGACGGAACCGGACAACATCCAACCCAAGCACTTTTAGATCTTTATACCATCAGGAAGGAAAGGGGAATTTTAGGTGGGCAGACAATCACCTTTTTAGGGGATTTAAAAAACGGAAGAACCGTTCATTCTTTAGGGTATTTTATGGCCTTATGTAATAATAAAATGATTTTTGTTTCCCCGGAATCCTTAAAAATGCCAAAAGAAATAACTAAGGATTTAAGGAGCAGAGGAGCGGAAATTGAAGAAACTGAAGATGTTGCGAAAGCGTTATCACTCAGTGATATGGTTTATGTAACCAGGGTACAGAGGGAAAGGTTTGAAAAACCTGAAGATTATGAAAAAGTTAAGGGAGTATATGTAATTAATAGAACAATGATAGAAAAAGCAAAAAAAGGCATTACCATTCTTCACCCTTTACCACGCATAGATGAAATTGCAACCGATGTTGATAATTATGAAGGAGCAGCCTATTTTCGGCAGGCACATAATGGACTTTATATAAGAATGGCTCTTTTAGCACTGATTACCGGGAGTATATAATCTTTATTATGTTCAAATAACAATAGAATTTTTCATAAAATATAGAAAATTATGCAAAGGTCAATTAATAGAGATTCAGCATCAAGGAAAGGAAAAATATTTAAGAAGATTATTCTGACTAACAATTACTATAAAATAAAAACAGTTTGATAAATTAGGAAATAACAAATTAAAAAATATAGCTATTAAAGGAAGAGAAGGAAATGTTGGTCTCAAAATTTGTGAAACGTAATATGGAATGTTGAATGCAACAGGTATTTCTTCTAAAGGTATAGAATTCTTTATAAAAGAAGATTTATCTTCATTATGAAAAAAACCTTATCATTAATAATCTGGCAAGAAATTGCTTAAAGTATTTTCTTATAAATGGTAAATGATTTTTGAATAGAAAATAATTATTTTAAACATTTGTGTTTAAAAGTTAAGTAAAGGAGTTTGTTTTATGGGATTACAAATGTTAGTAAACGCTATTTTGCTGGGAGGATTATATGCCTTAATGGGCATAGGTTTTTCCTTACAGTGGGGGATTAGTGGAATCATTAATCTTTCATATGGGGCAATGGTCATGTTAGGCTCTTATATTTCCCTGGAGATTTTTAATTTTTTTCATATAGATCCGTTTATTAGTATGATAATGTCCGGTGCTATTCTTTTTGTTTTGGGAGCAATAATATATCGTGGACTCCTGCAGCCCTTTCTAAAAGGTGGAATAGTTTTTACTCTTATCTTAACCTTCGCTGCTAGATTAATTATAGAGAATATTATTCTAAAAGTTTGGTCTGCTGATTATCGTACCATACGCGTTGCTTACGCAGGTGGTAATTTTCAATTCGGTAATGCTTATGTTCCTTTGATTAAATTTTTGTCTTTTATTGTAGCCGGAATATTAATCTATCTAACCTATCTTTTTATGATGAAGACAAAAACCGGGAAAGGAATACAAGCAGTGGCCTTAGACAAAGAAGGTGCTCAGGCGGTAGGGATTAATGTTGAAAAAATGTATATGATTAATTTTGCCTTAGGGACCGCCTTAGCAGGTATAACCGGTTCACTTTGGGCAAGCATCTATAGTTTTTCTCCTCATCTTATAGGTATTATTGTAGGAAAAGTATTTATTATTGCCATACTCGGAGGTTTAGGAAATATCTGGGGTGCCGCTGCCGGAGGCTTGGTATTGGGATTTGCAGAGGTTGCAGGCGCATCATTCCTTGGTTCACAATGGCAGGAGGCTATCGGCATGGTGATTATGGTTTCCGTCTTACTCTGGAGACCTTATGGACTTATGGGGAAAAAGTTTTTTGGTTAATTTAGGAATTATTTGAAAGAAGAGGAGTGAAAACAAGTGTTAAACAATAAAAAAGTAAATATTTTCTTATTACTAATAGCAATAGTTTTATTTATCTTTTTACCGCGTTTTTTATCAGGCTATTGGGTTCGAGTAATTACTACTATCTTTATGTATGCAGTAATTGCCCAGGGAATGAATCTTATGTCTGGTTATATGGGTTATTTACCTTTTGGCAATGCAATGTTTTTTGGAATAGGTGCTTACGTCACTGCAATCGGTATGAGTAAAGGGCTGTCCTTTTTACTTGTTGTCCCTTTGGCGGCAATTACTGCAATTTTATTTAGTATTATATTGGGACTCCCGGTACTTAGACTTCGGGGTCATTATTTTGCTATTGCTACAATTGGGATGAGTGGGGCAATTTTATCGGTAGTGCAAAATGCAACTGAACTAACCGGAGGAGCTATGGGAACTACCTTGCCCATTATAGATAAAGCACCTGGTGTAGTATATAATTATTTCTATTTGGCAATGCTGGCCTTAATGGTAATTACTAGTTTGAGTTTACATTTTATAATAAAATCAAAATTTGGTTTTGGAATTCGAAGCATAAAAGCAAATGAAGATGCGGCAAACTCCATGGGGATTAATACTACTTATCATAAAGTAGTCGCTTGGGCTATAAGTGCTCTTTTTACCAGTATTGCCGGCGCCCTTTATGCATACTGGATGTCTTTTATAGGACCTGACGAAGTTTTTGATGTTATGATTGCAGTGAATACGATTGTTATCATGCTTATTGGAGGGGCTGGAACTATTCTTGGTCCAATCATTGGAGCATTCATCATTGAATTATTTGCAGAGGTTGCATGGAGTTCTTTTCTCGAATATCATCTTGCTGTGTTGGGAATCATTATTATCGTTATCGTCATTTTTGTCCCCAAGGGTATGATAGGTTCTATTTCCGATTTTACAAAAAAGAGAAAATTAAGTATTGGAAAGAAGGTGGCTATTTAAATGGGAGAAAATAACATCGTTTTAAAAATAAAATCTTTAAGTAAACATTTTGGAGCCTTAAAAGCCGTAGATAATGTTAGCTTCGATGTGAAAAAAGGTGAAATATTGGGATTAATCGGTCCTAATGGGGCTGGAAAAACAACTGTAACTAATCTTGTTAATGGCACTTATACCAAGACTACAGGTAAAGTATTTTTTAAAGATTCCGATGTAAGTAATTTAAAACCTTATCAAATAGCAAAAATGGGATTAACCCGTACCTATCAGGTAGTAAAACCTTTATTGGGAATGACTGTAGAAGAAAATGTTTTGGTTGGCTCTCTTTTTGGTAGAGAAAACAGATATAGTGGCATGAAAAACGCAACAAAAAGAGCAGGGGAAATATTAAAATTAGTAGGTTTAGAAAAGAAAAAAGATTCCCTGGTAAGTGACATTACTCTGCCTGACCTCAAAAAGATGGAATTTGCCAGAGTTTTAGCCATGGAACCTGAAGTTGTATTTTTAGATGAAGTTATGGCCGGTTTGAATTCGACAGAAGTTGAGGAAGCAAGTCATTTAGTTAAAAAAGTGAGAAAAGAAAAAGAATTAAGTATTGTATATATTGAGCATATTATGAAAGCAGTTATGGGAATCTCAGACAGAATTGTGGTTTTGCATCATGGTAAAAAAATAGTAGAAGGTACCCCTCAAAAAGTTATAAATGATCAAGCAGTGATTGAAGCATATTTGGGAAAAAGATATGCTAAAGGGATTAAGGAGGCAGATAATGAAGGATAATTTATTATTGAAAGTATCCAACCTTGATGCAGGTTATGGCGCCATTCAGGTTCTATGGGATATTAATCTGGAAGTAAAAGAGAAAGAAGTTGTATGTGTTATCGGAGCAAATGGAGCAGGAAAGAGCACTTTATTAAAAAATATTGTCGGAATTATTCCGTCCTTTAAAGGAGAAATATTCTATTCAGATAATAATGTAACAACAATGGCTTCCCCGGAAAGAATAAAAATGGGGCTCGGTTTTGCACCTGAAGGAAGACATCTATTTTTCGGATTGACCGTTGAAGACAATCTGTTAATGGGTGCTTTCCAAAGAAAAAATAACAAAAGCATGAAAGAAGATTTGGATCTTGTTTATACACTTTTTAAAGTATTAAAAGGCTACAGAAAAAAATATGCAGGGAATTTATCCGGCGGGGAACAACAGATGTGCGCGATAGGAAGAGCTTTGATGTCTCATCCAAAACTACTTATCATTGATGAATTATCTTTAGGTTTGGCACCGGTTATTGTCGATGATTTAATAGAGATTATCGCTAAATTAAGAAAGGAAAGAGGGATTAGTATATTATTAGTTGAACAGGACGTAAAGGTTGCACTCGATATTGCAGATAGAGGATATGTTTTGGAAGCAGGGGTAGTGTCAATTCACGATACAACTGATAAATTAGCAAAAAATGAACATATAAAGACTGCTTATTTAGGAATATAGTTCATTATATTCAGACTTAGATATACTTATACGAGTGATTCTTGCAATAATATTCAGAGAGAGGAGGTGATAAATGAAAAAGTAAAAAGATGTTTATCAATCTAAATATAAATAAATATTAACAAGGAGAAAAAAATGAAAAAATTATTGGTAATTACAATTTTAATTAGTGTTTTTTTGATTGTATTAACGGGTACTGCTTTTGCTTCAGATGGTGTTATTAAAATTGGAGCTGCAGTTTCTTTAACCGGAAAAATAGCTTATGAAGGAAGATTGGTTAAAGACGGATACGAAGTATGGGAAGATTGGGTAAATAGTCATGGCGGCATTAATGCCGGAGGAAAAAATTACGAAGTGCAAATGGTTTACTATGATGATGAGAGTACTCCTGTTCGAGGTGCAAAACTTACAGAAAAGTTAATTACGCAAAACAAAGTAGATTTTTTGTTTGGTCCATTCTCCAGTTCAATTACTTTTGCCACTACCGCTATTGGAGAGAAATACGACATAATAACCATTGCTCCGGAAGCAAATGCTACTAATGTGTACGAAAGAGGATATAAAAATGTATTTTCCATTCTTCCACCAGCACCAATGTTGATGGTCCCAATAGCTTATATGGCAGAAAAGATAGTTCCTAAACCTAAAACAGTAGCTATAATAGTTGCGAATGATTTATTCCCGTTAAGTTGTGCTGAGGGAGCTAGAGATAAGTTTTTAGAATTGGGATTTGATGTCGTTCTTTTTGAAAAATATCAAGCTGGTGCCACCGATATATCTTCTTTACTTACGAAAGTTAAAAATATGAATCCTGATATTTTAGTAGATGCTGGTTATACAGCAGATAGTTTGATGGTAATGCGACAATGTAAAGAATTAAATATTAATCCTAAAATGTATGTATTTTCCGTTGGAGTTATGATTCCTAGTTTCATTGACGAATTAGGAGCAGATGCGGAATATGCTTTTGAAGGAGAATGGTGGTTACCTGGAATGAAAACCAGTGA
>CBFCZX010000024.1:0-15428 GCA_965602765.1 uncultured Atribacterota bacterium
TCTAACTCTAGAGATTTATAGGTTAGAATTTCATTTAATTCTATTCCCATTTTATCTATAATATTTAAATTAGTTTTTGCATCTCCCACAATTTTATTGAATGAACACAATAAAATAACTTTTACTTTAACACCGTAATTACAAAGATGTCTTGCAACAACAAAGCTATCCCCGCCGTTATTTCCGGAACCAGCAAAAATAATGACTTTTTTATTTATGAGATTTGAATAAATATTTTTTAGATTTTCAAAAACTTTCAGACCGGCATTTTCCATTAGAACGAGACCGGATATACCGTAATTCTCAATAGCTTTTCTATCCAATTCTTTCATTTCTTGACTGGTAACTATTTTCATAAACACCTCCGTTTTTTAAATTATCGGTCATTTAAAAAACAATTCAAAAATAAAACCATAAAACATACATTTGATGCCTAATGATGTTTTCAGGTTATCATGCAAAATGGTAATTAAAAATTTGCAATCGTCATATATTTTTCAGCTTTATATTCTGATTTTATATCTTTGAGTATTCGCCGTTTGATCCTAGCTTATTTTTTTATCCAGTTATTCATAATTACTTTCTACAACTTTTCTTTGTCAGTTTTCCTTCCAAAATAACCTGCGCGATAGCATATTTATTTGAATGAGATATGGTTAGAAATATCTTATCTATTTTTTTTTCTACTGCAATATTTTTTATATTTCCTTTTAACTCTATAAAAGGTTGGCCAAGCAAACTATTCGTTACTTCGATATCGTTCCAACTCACACCACTCAAACCCAATCCCAATGCTTTCAATAAAGCTTCTTTCGCAGCAAATCGGGCAGCATAAGACTGAAATCCATTTTTCTTTTTTTCACAATAGAGTCTCTCTTTATAAGTGAATATTCTGTGGGTAAATCTTGAATTCCATTTATTGATTATTCTTCCAATTCTATCTACGTTAATAATATCAATTCCGATACCTACAATCATTTGTATAACCTTTTTAAAAATAGATTCTTAATATCCGGATGATAAATTAGACATTCTTAAAATAAATATCGCTAGAATTAATTTTTTCCTTCAACCAGGCTAATAAATATTTTTTGACTATTTGACGACTCACCGGGATTAAAAAAATAAAACCAGCGATATCAGTAATAAATCCAGGTGTAATAAGAAATATGCCGCCAGCCAATATAATAATACCCTGAAGAAGGCTATCGCCTGGTAAAATATTTTGATGCAAGTCATCCCGAATTTTTCTAAGCACTATAAAGCCCTGGCTTCTAACCAGGCAAGCCCCGATAAGGCCGGTTAAAATAATGATTCCTACCGTTGCCATAACACCGATATGTTTACCGATTTCAATCAGTAAATATAATTCCATAACAGGAACAAGGATCATCAGTACTAATAATTTATTGAATATCACTCTATCCTCTTTTTTATAATACTTCTATTTTCGTATTTTTCTAATCTTAATAAACTAAAAAACCTTTTGGGCTTCAATAAAGATATGATGTTACTTTTTCTTTCATTCTATCGGATATTTCGTAGAATTTTCCCTTTGCCTCTGCGAGTAATTCACCATTTTCTGATAATGCCTTCCCTTCTGTTTCTATTATTCTACCAGAATCTTGGATTATTTTAGAAGTAAATATCATTTTATTATCTATTTTAGCTTTTTTGCGATATTTTATATTTATTTCTACGGTTAAAGCCATGATTTCTTTATTAACCATAACTACCCTGCTCATTACTTCATCCATAATTGAAAATACTATACCGCCATGGACAATGCCTTTATAACCCTGATGATTTTCATTTGGAATAAACTCGGCATACACTTCATCATCCACTTTAAATACCTTTACCTTTAATCCTATCGGATTATCCTGTCCACACACATATCCATTCTTAAAACTTGAAAGGATTTCCAATAATACACCCTCCATCCATTTATTCTTTCCTAGTTTTTGTTTTTTTTAACGGTTGTCATCGTTTATTTAAAAAATAATTCTTCTATTTACTTTCACCCATCGCTTAATTTTTAAATAATTACTTTTCGTTATCTCTTTTCTATACCTATCATTCTGAGGCTTTGTAGATAGTTCTTATGAATTATCTTCATAAACATTTTTAAAGCTCAGCAATGATTTTAAAATCTTTTGTTTTTATTATTGATTTCTTCTTCTTGCTAAAATTTATAATTTTCCCTATCTAAAATTATTTATTTGGTTTTCGTTTATTTTACAGATTTAATCATGGAAAAAATTATTTGATAAATAATGCTTTTAAGTATTTCATTTATTTTTCAGTTGTTTGGAATTTATTGAAAAAGATGAATCATACTTTTCTTCATTTTTTTGCATTAACAATTTTACAATAGAGTCTTTTAAATTAATTTTTGCTTCCTATTAAAAATATAATTATATTATATTTTTCACTATTTCTTTCATTTCTCCCAATGTATAGTAGATATCATTTTGACTGATTCCATAATGAGTAACAAATCGGAATCTGCTTTCCGAGATAGGAGAAACTAAAATATGGTGATCATGGAGTTTATTCATAAATTGAGAAGCCTTTAATCCTATCTCACTGAAATCAATATATACCATATTTGTTTGAACTGTTTCCAAATCCACTTTTATCCCTTCAATCCCTACAAGCCCTTCTGCTAATAACCGCGCATTTTGGTGATCTGTATTCAATCTTTCAATCATATTTTCCAGAGCAACAATTCCTGCTGCTGCAATAATTCCAGCCTGTCTCATTCCACCACCCAGCATCTTGCGATTTTTCCTTGCTTTTTTAATAAATTCTTTTGAACCGGCAAGGATGGAACCAACTGGAGCACTTAATCCTTTAGACAAGCAAAACATCACTGAATCTACATATTTGGTTAGAGTTTTTGGGTCAACACCCAAAGCAATTGATGCATTGAAAATTCGGGCTCCGTCCAGATGAATCGAGATATCTCTTTGATTAGCAAATCGATAAATCCTCTCCATGATTTGAGGCGGGATAATGGTTCCACCGGCATAGTTGTGTGTATTTTCCAAACAAAGTAAAGTTGTTCTCGGAAAATGTATATTATCCCCTCTTACTGCTTCCTGAATGGCTTTAATGGTTGGAATTCCCTTGTTTCCTGAAAATAGTCGGGGCATTACTCCCGCTATCGCTGACATGCTACCTACTTCATAATAGTACATATGGGAATTCATTTCTAATACAGCCTCTTCTCCCCGTTGACAATGAGTCAATATGGATATCAAATTACCCATGGTCCCGCTCGATACAAATAAAGCGGCTTCTTTTCCTACTTTCTTGGCAGCTATTTGTTCCAATTGATTCACGGTCGGATCTTCGCCGTAAACATCATCTCCTACCATTGCCTGCGACATCGCATTTCTCATCTCATTGGTTGGTAATGTGACAGTATCACTTCTTAAATCTATCATTTTTTGACTTACTTTTTTTTTCAATATTTTTATCATTTCCTCCTTCAACATGATTATTTCATGATTATCTTAAAAAATATATAGTAAGAAAATTATTTTTATAATAATGATAAACCAAAGGGAAATTATAGTTTCTAGTATGCTTTTTCTTAAAGTTAGTTTGCCATGATTTTTATGAATAAATCATTCTCATATCAATAATATCAGCGTTTTTCATTTAGAAATTAGGTATATTTCAGTATTTAATAGAGCATTAATAATTAGTGAGATATCGGTCTAGTTCCCACTTATGAACCTGCAAGCGGTAAGTGTTCCATTCTTCTTTTTTGGCTTCTAAGAAATTCTCATAAATATGTTTACTTAATGCAGATTTAACGATTTCGTCTTTTTCCATTTCTTTTAATGCTTCGTGTAATGTTGAAGGTAAATTCTTAATTCCTAAAGACTTTTTTTCATTTTTCGACATATTAAAGATGTTTTGATTGACTGGTTTTGCCGGTTCAATTTTATTTCTAATGCCATCAATTCCTGCTTTAAGAATGACCGAAAATGCTAAATAGGGATTACACGATGGGTCTGGACTTCTAAGTTCTGCACGGGTTCCCATGCCTCTTGCTGCAGGTATTCTAATCAAAGGACTACGGTTTCTCTCGGACCATGCAATATATACTGGTGCTTCATAACCTGGAGTCAATCGTTTGTATGAATTGACGATCGGGTTGGTAATAGCGGTAAATCCTTTAGCATGCTTTAATAATCCTCCAATAAAATATTTTGCATCTTTGCTTAATCCATCTTTTTCATTCGGATCATAAAAAGCATTCTTTCCATCTTTAAATAATGATATATTCGTGTGCATTCCGGAACCACAAATACCAAAAATGGGTTTAGGCATAAAGGTAACATGCAGATTGTGTTTTAAGGCAATGGTTTTACTGGTTAATTTCAAAGTCATGATCCTATCCGCTGCAGTTAACCCATCACAATACTTGAAATCAATTTCGTGCTGTCCGGGAGCTACTTCATGGTGAGATGCTTCAATATCGAATCCTAATTTTTCAAGTGCGATAACCATATCCCGTCTAGCTTCCTCTCCCAGGTCAACGGGTAAAAGGTCAAAATATCCTCCCTGATCATGGGTATTGGTCGTAGCTTTACCCTCTTCATCTCGTGAAAAAAGAAAAAATTCAACTTCCGGCCCAAAATTTGCTGAATATCCCATTTTATAGATCTCTTTTAATACTCTTTTTAAATTGTTTCTTGGACAACCATCAAATGCTGTACCATCTGGATTGTATACATCACATGTAATCCTGGCTACATCCTTTTTTTCTTCCCATGGATTGACTGATAAAGTAGATAAATCAGGTTTTAGATACATATCCGATTCTTCCAATCGAACAAAACCCTGTATTGATGATCCATCAAACATTATCTTGCCATCAAGTGCTTTTTCCATTTCTCTGACAGGTATTTCTACATTTTTGGGCATACCCAAAATATCTGTAAATCTTAACCTGATAAACTTGATATTTAAATCTTTTACTTTTTGTAAAATCATTTCCTTCGTCATTTTTTTCATTTTATTTCCTCCTTCATCAATTCAAAAAATTTCTAAAATTATACTCTTTTTAAATCTCTTTTTCAAATGAATTTAGCCATTAGTTTAGCTTTTCTAACCTTTTCAAATAATCTATTAAAGTCATTATTTTCTATTGATAATTTATATTTTTTAAGCAAAATCAATATTCTATTTTAAAAATATACCAAATTTATTTTCTATTTACCTCAAAATAGATTATTTTTGAAGCAATTTTTGTATTTTAAATATTTTTTCAAATAGAGTTTAAACAAAATTTATTCATTAAATTCTTTATTTGTCTTACTGGTAAAATGTTATTACATGATAAATTATTATCTTTGATGATTTTTATTCTACCGTAACGCTCTTTGCTAAATTTCTTGGTTTATCTGCATCCCTTTGCAATTTATCAGCAATATGATAGGCCAATAATTGTAAAGGAATTACGGATAATATTGGATAGAGTATATCGCTCGTTTTAGGGATATAGAATACTTTGTCCACAATCTTTGCAATATCCTTATCATCCTCTGTTGCAATTGCCAGGATTCCCGTATCTCTTGCTTTAACTTCTTTTAAGTTATTTATCATTTTAATATAAACTTTATCCCTGGGAACTATGGCAACTACCGGAAAAGTTTTATCCAAAAGGGCTATGGGACCGTGTTTCATTTCTCCAGCCGGGTAACCTTCCGCATGAATATAGGAAATTTCTTTTAGTTTCAATGCTCCTTCCAAAGCAATCGGATAATTAATGCCGCGTCCCAGGTAAAGAAAGTTTTTAATATTCTTAAGTTCTTCGCTCAATAATTTTATTTCGGTATCTTTTAATAAAATAGTATCTGCTTTTTGAGGAAGTTTTATTAATTCAGAAATTATATTTTGTATTTGTTGATGATTAATACTTTTTAAGATTTGTGCAAGATATAAGGCTGTCATGTAAAGCACCATTAACTGACCCACAAATGCTTTTGTTGATGCTACTCCAATCTCAGGACCTGCCTTAATATACATCACACTGTCTGCTTCACGACTAATGGTACTTCCTCGAACATTGGTAACGGCCAATACATGAGACCCTAGCATCTTACAGACATTTAAGGCGGCAATAGTATCAGCAGTTTCTCCCGATTGGGAAATCACAATGGTCAAATCATTCTTAGACATTAATATTTTTCTATACCTAAATTCAGAAGCATAATCCACCTCAACCGGTAAATTAGTCAATTCTTCAAAAATATACTTTGACACTAAAGCAGCGTAATATGATGTTCCACATGCCAGGATAAATATTTTTTTTACTTTCTTGATCTTTTCCCTTGGTAAAGTGAATGCGGAATGTATTAATTTTTTTTCAAAAAAATTAATTCGTCCTTCCAGGTTGTTTCGTATAGTCACAGGTTCTTGAAAAATTTCTTTTAACATATAATGTTTGTATCCACTCTTGTCTGTCATTTCTGCATTCCAATCAATCTCATTAATTTCTTTTTTAACAATATTCCCATAGAAATCTTTTATTTCTACTGTATCACTGGTTACTGTAGCAATTTCTTTTTCCCCTAAATAGATTATTTTATTGGTATATTTTAATATAGCAGTAATATCGGAAGCGATAAACATTTCTTTATCACCAATCCCTATAACAAGGGGACTACCGCAACGGGATGCAATAATTTTACCATCATCCTTTGAAGATATAACCGCAATAGCGTAGGAGCCTTCCAGTTCTTTGATTGATTTCTCGACGGCAAGAGTTAAATCATTCTTAAAATAACTTCTGATTAAATGCGGAAGAACTTCGGTGTCAGTTTCCGAAGAAAATACATGGCCCTTAGAAATTAACTTCTCTCTTATGTATACATAATTTTCTATAATTCCATTGTGTACAACAGCTATTTCAGAATTACATCCAGTATGTGGATGAGCATTTATTTGATTAGGTGGTCCATGAGTAGCCCATCTGGTGTGCCCTATTCCGATATTTCCCTTGGGTGAATGATGTGCCAACAAAGCTTCAAGAGCCATTATTTTTCCGCCGCATTTTACAATATCGATATTATTATTTTCCATAACTGCCACACCGGCAGAATCATAGCCTCTGTACTCTAATTTCTTTAATCCTGATACTAAAATTGGTGTTGCTTCCTTAGCACCAATATATCCAATT
The DNA here is from genome assembly GCA_965602765.1 of uncultured Atribacterota bacterium. Classification (GTDB taxonomy): domain Bacteria; phylum Atribacterota; class Phoenicimicrobiia; order Phoenicimicrobiales; family Phoenicimicrobiaceae; genus JAYEGH01. The sequence continues at coordinate 7,202 of CBFCZX010000024.1, forward strand.
ATTCCACACATTATATTATCCTTTCATTAATTAATGATTTAAAAAAATAAACCTATTACCAATCCATTAAGGAAGATAATAGGGTAAATATCGTGATAATTTAAAATACCACGAATGATATAGCTAATTGACACAATAAAATTTCTATGAGTCAATTAAAATATTGGAATCCCTTATCGGATCCTTGCCGAAAAATCTTTTTGTATCTGTAATTGCTTGCAGATTTTGTAGATTTTTTTAGGGTTGGCAAACCCAGGAGCATCCGCCGAATCTTCGATTAACTCCTCCCTCGTCAACTTACTTTGTAATATCTTAATTGAATATTTTTCCACGGTTTTTCAATAATAATTATATGAAAGAATCCTTTTTCTTTTTGATAACATAGGAGATTGAAATCTTATTTTCTAAGTAAATATATATAATACTGCAGATCATGCCATGAAAAATAATTAGTATTCTTTTCGTTACTTTCAAACTGACCATAGTTATACTCAATTCATTTTTCTCATTCATGTCTTAGTTATTACAACATAGGAGATTTAAGACTATTTTACAAAATAAGTTCTGGCGCTTTTATTCAATTTTTTTTCTTTTTTATATTTATTTATCACCTTCCTTTAATTTTCCAATCTGTCAGTCATCAAATTTAATAGTCTGTCTATCTTCCGGTAAACTTAGTCGTTAATTTAAAACTTAAAAGCTTTTCTATCAATCTTTTGAATTTATGTAATATTTTTGCATTTTGTAATTTTCATTTTGGTTTTATCACTAAATATCATTCGCTAATGACTATTCACTTTTCAAAGATTTTCTTTCTCGACTACCTCTTTCAGATTTATAGAAATATTTTCCAACGTATGCTTATCTTTTCCTTCCAGGAGCACTCTAATTAAGGGTTCCGTTCCTGATGCGCGAACAAAAATCCTCCCATCCCCATCAAGCTTTTCCTTGCAGGATTTAATCATTTTTTTAATATTGTTATTATCAAAGAAACAATTTTTGTCGGTAATTTTAAAATTTAATAAAGTTTGTGGAAATTTCTCTACAACAGAAGCTAAATCAGATAGCGTTTTCTTTTCTTCTATCATTACTTTCAGCAGTTGCAATGAACTCAATAAACCATCCCCAGTTGTACCATGCTTTAAAAAAATAAGATGTCCTGATTGTTCCCCTCCAAGGATTGCATCTGTTTCTTTCATTTTTTCAAACACATATCTATCACCGATCTGGGTTCTAATCACCACTCCTCCTGCCGCTTCAATAGCCTTATCAAAACCCATATTACTCATAAGAGTAGTAACGACTAAGTTATGATTTAACTGGTTTTTTTTGATAAGGTTTAGGGCGCAAACCGCCATAATCTGATCACCATCCACCACATTTGCTTGTTCATCCACCGCTATAAGCCTGTCCGCATCTCCATCATAAGCTAAACCTAATTCCGCCTTATTTATTAATACCTCTTTCTGCAATGAGGAGGTGTTTGTTGCTCCACATTCAAGGTTTATGTTAATACCGTTAGGTTTATCGTTAATGCTAATAACATCAGCCCCAAGATCATGAAAGACTTGTGGAGCAATTTGATACAATGCGCCATTAGCACAATCAATGACTATCTTTTTACCTTTCAGATTAAAATGAGAAGGAATGGTTGATTTAATATGTTGAATATATCTATCTTTTGCATCGTATATATTTTCCACACAACCAATATTTCTCCCAGTGGGCAGGTTATTTTTGAATTGATTTTCAAAATATATTTTTTCGAGAGCTTCTTCTTCTGCATCAGAAAATTTAAAACCGTTTTTTCCAATATATTTAATGCCATTATTATCATAAGGATTATGCGAAGCAGAAATAACAATTCCATAATCAACATTATAAATTCTATTTAAACAAGCTACTGCGGGTGTTGGGAGTATCCCCGCTCTTAATACGTTTACTCCCAATGAGCAAATACCGGCAATCAAGGCTGATTCTAACATATCACCGGAAATTCTAGTATCACGCCCAATGAGTATTTTTGGATTAACTCTATCTTTCAATAAATATGCACCAGATCTTCCAATTCTAAAAGCAGTTTCAGCAGTTATGGGTTCAGAATTTGCAATTCCTCTTATTCCGTCTGTTCCAAACAATTTTTTCATTAAACACCTCATTATTAAAATAGTCACTTCTGATAGCGAATCATCGGTTACATAAAACAAAAATTGCGAATATCAAAGATAGAACAACTCAACAAGGAATCTATAGACAAATTCTACTATTTAAATAGAGTTTCAATTTAATTCACCATTTACTCCATAACAAATATGTTGTCTAAGATATAATCTATCCATATTATCTTATCTTTTCTTCTCTATGTAAATAGTAATTACTAGCTTATTTTTTAGATTTTCATATTCACTAAAAATATTGATTTCAAACTTATCTTATTGTCCTATTTTTTTTCTCGCTCGACACTCGATCCGTTTTTGCTATTCGCTATTTACCTTGAAAACAACTTCCTCTGGTTCAATATCTAACAGTTTGACATTCTCGGGTAGCTGAATTTCTAATTTTACTTTCTGGCTGGTTTTTAAATCTTCGTTAAATTTTACATATATTTTTACATCTTTTTTCTCAATTTTATCAATTAAAATGCTTTTGCCTTCTAATGTTATTTTTGCACTTTGGGGTTCAACAATGCAAGATATAAATGGTGAGGTATCTTCAATTTTAATAGGGATGTTTTCAAGAGTTTTTTGAATGACATTTTCCTCAACCTGAATACTCACTTCGGTTAACTGTGTTTCTCCATCAACTAAATAAATCCCTTCTGTTAACGCCGGGGGTACTTTTACAGAAAGTGTCTTAGTAATTCCATTCACATCGATCGGAATTGTTTCTAAAAATTCCAAACCATTGATTTTAGAATAATTTCCATAGATACTTAACTTGTCAGGAATGATCAATATCTGTGAAATATAGTAACCCGGTGCAGGTTTCCCCACGATTCTTGGTTTTATTTGCATGGTTTTTTGAGGATATCCCTCGGTTATAAAAATTGACACTTCTACTACTTCTGGATCTATTTGTAATCCAATAATTTCTATATTGTTTACATCGATAGGTTTTACTTTTATATCTAAAACAGTATCTTCTTTAATGCCAGAAATATCTATGGGGCATACAATCTGTTTAATCGAATCCAGTTTGCTTTGAGCACCTTTAATCTTTATAATAGAATGGTTAAATTCAGGTGCACCTGCCAAAGAATATCCCTTTTCGGGAGTTCCTATAAAACTATAGGCAACTTCCATGCTTTTCGTCAAGATTCTTTCTATTTCCACTTTTATCTCGGAAGGGATAATTCTGATAATTTTTACTCTTTGCGGTGGTTCTGCTTCAACTTTGACTTTGTATACTCCGGACTCAGAGATTTCAGAAAGGTCAATGATTCCACTAATCTTATCTGGAGAAAGATTAGTTAAGATGTCTTTTGGACCTCTTATGCCGATACTAATATTACCTGGAATTTCTTTAATAACTAAATTTTCTTTAAGATTGTTAATTGTTAGAGAAACATCAATGTAGTTTTCGATAATAGGATTTTCTCCGCTTGCAATATATACCCATAAAATAACGGCTAAAAATAGTGAAAAAAATTTAATCTCAATATTTTTTAAAAACCATTTTTTGATATCCCTCACTTATCTTCTCCTTCATGTGACCAAAAATTAAACTTGGATAATATTTTTGGTTTGTACAGATGTGATAACATTTTCTTCAAACCTTGAGCTTCTAATGGTCTGGTAATTTTCGCATCTAGTGCAACAGATATATTTCCAGATTCCTCAGATACTACGATGATCAAGGCATCTGTTTTTTCACTTAAGCCCAAAGCGGCTCTATGGCGAGTACCGTAAGCTTTATTTAAATCAGTCCTTTCACTTAAGGGCAAGATGCAGTTTGCTCCAATTATTTTATTCCCTCTGATAATAACGGCACCATCATGTAAAGGCGAATCAGTCATAAATATTGAATAAAGTAATTCCGGGGAAAACTCACTGTTTAAAATGATGCCAGTTTCCAAAATATCCTGTAAACCAATTTCTCTTTCTAGAACAATTAAAGCACCCTTATGTTTTGTAGAAAGCATGGGTGTCACCATAACTAAACCGTTTATAAGTTGTTCAAGTTTTTTATCCTCATCCTTATAAAAAAAAGAAGAGTTTATTAAAAAGCCTCTTCTTCCCATTTTTAATAAACCTCTTCTTATTTCAGGTTGGAATATGATAGGAAAAGCAAAAATCGTCATAGCCATTGCGCCCTTTAATAGCCAATTGATTGTCCTAAGTCCAAGTTGATCCGCAACAAAAGTTGCAATAAACAGGACGATTATCCCCTTAATTAATTGAACAGCCGGAGTATCTTTTATTAATAAAATGATATTATAAAGCAAAAATGAAATAATAATGATATCAATAATATCCAGCAAGTTAAAACTTATAGGCATTTAGACCCTCTCTAATAATCTACGTAAATCAATTATTTTAAGGTAAATTTTATTTTTAATCCTATTTCTCATATTATAGAATGATTCCTGCTTTTTATCAAACGAAACTTTTATATTTCAAGATATAAGGTAACTATATATTCAAATATAATTTAATAAAGATAAATAATTTTGATGCATTAATCTATTTTTTAAACATCTGCTATTTCTTATCGTATCTATTTTTCAGGGATGCTTTTATAATATTTCATTTTTTAAAATTCACCAACAGCATAAAACAAGACGTCAAATAGTACGTGTACTTTCTTAATAATAGCCTATTTAAGGGAAATTGTTAAGAAAGAGTGTTGCTACAAAATATATTGAGTTCAATCACGCTTTTAATTTGAGAAATAAACAGTTCAAAAACTAATTAACCTTATAAGGACTATTCTCATTAAGCATGCTTATTTTTTAGATAAATACTTGTTACATCAATAATGATAGTACTGCATTTTGGGCGTGCATCCGATTTTCCGCTTGATCAACAACCACTGATTTTTCGCTATCGATCACTTCGTCAGTGATTTCTTCGCCTCGATGTGCCGGAAGGCAATGTAATATAATAACATCATCTTTCGCATGGTTGACCAAGTCTTGATTAACCTGGAAAGGTTGAAATGCATTTTTCCGGATTTCTTTTTCTTTTTCAAAACCCATGCTAGTCCATACATCGGTATAGATGATATCAGCATTTTTGACTGCTTCATTTGGATCATGAGTAATCTCTATCATGCAATTTATTTTTTCGGCATCTTTTTGTGCTTTTGCAATAATTTCTGAATTTGGTTCATAATTTTCCGGTGCCGCAATTGAAATATGCATACCTACTTTTACGGCACCAAAAACCAATGAATTAAACACATTATTGCCATCACCAATAAAGGCTAATTTTAGATTTGCCAATCTTCCTTTTTTTTCTTTAATGGTCAATAGGTCACCTAATGCTTGACAGGGGTGAAGAAGATCAGATAGGCCGTTTATCACCGGTACATCAGCATACTTGGCCAGATCCAGAATAACTTTATGACTAAAAGTTCGCGCCATTATTCCGTTAACATATCGAGACAATACTCTGGCAATATCCTTTGTGGCTTCCCTCTGACCTAATTTGATATCATCCGGTCCTAAATAAATAGCCTGACCACCTAATTGGATCATACCACTCTCAAATGATACTCGGGTTCTTAAAGAGGGTTTTTGAAAAATCATACCTAATACTTTCCCGGCCAAAACCGGTTGCCTGTCATTTGAATAATGTTTGATTTTTAATATTTCAGCTGTTTTTAATATCTGGAAGACTTCCTCCCTGCTTAGATCATCAATGGATACCAAATTTTTCCCTTCCATATTGATTGTCATTTTTTTCTCCTCTTAATTATAATATTTATGTACATACTTAGAAGTGGTAGCAGCAAGCAAAGCCGGATAATTCAATTGAAATTGAATTTCATCACCTACTTCAATGTTCTCATTAAATTCCGTTACATCAATCAGTAGATGGTCGCTACTGGCAGCAATCATTGTTATCCCCTTTTTAATTGGCGTCAAGCCACTCAAATAAATATCCTGCTTCCCGATAGCAAGAATAGCTCTTTTTCTTAGCCCTATATCTTTAAAATCTGGAATTTGACCAAATGCATCCCTTCCTATAATTCCAAAAGGAATTGAGGGTTTTATTTTTATTTCAACGATTTCAGCCGTTAAGATAAAAGCATCCTGATAAGTTCCACATAAATTACGTAAACGTACATCGTCCTGGCCTAATAATACACCTATACCTATTCTTAATTGATTGACCTGTTCAGGAATGTTATCATCTTCAACTAACTTTAATACACTTGTATTTCCACCGGAAATTATTTTAATTTTCTTTTTTATTTTTTTCTCAATTTCTTTTGCCAGTAAAACCAATGCTTCTAATTTTTCCATAGTAGGCATAATACCGCTGATACAGCAAAAATTCGTTCCTATTCCCAACAATGTCACATGAGGCAATTTATTTATCTTCTCAATAATATTTAAGACTTCTTCAGGCATAATTCCTTCTCTTAAATCACCCATTTCTATCATTAAGAGTATTTTATGCTCCTTATTTTTTTCTTGAGCTAAAACGGATATTTTTTGAATGGTTGATAATTCTGAATTCAGGCTAATATCCACGTAATCCAGCAATTCTTCAAGTTCGCCATGCATGGGAATTCTAATCAACATCATTTCTGATTCAATGCCCGATTCTTTCAGTTTTTTAATATTTTCTATCCTTGAATCTCCGAGAGTTTTAATCCCTCCATCAGTCATTGCTTTAGCGACTTTCTCGTCAGCACTGCATCCCTTGGTAATCCCTACAATTTCAATCTTTTTTTTTCTGCACATTTTAACGATGCATTTTGTATTATGTGTAATTTTATCCAAGTCAATTTCTAATCTTGGATTTTTTTTCATAATATTGATTCCTTTTATTGCAGTTTACTTATTTTATATTCAAATATTCAAGGGCAAATTTAAACCATATAAAAAAAGAGAAAGGCTCCTCTTCTAAGAAAACCTTTCTCTTTATAACAGTATTTAACGATATTATCTCTTAGAAAATTGGAATCTGGCCCGGGCGCCTTTCTGACCATATTTCTTTCTTTCTTTCATTCTGGCATCACGTGTAAGCATTCCTTCTTTTTTTAATATCGAGCGATATGAGGGATCAAACTGTAAAAGGGCTCTGGCAATTCCATGCTGAATTGCGCCAGCTTGACCAGTAAATCCGCCTCCCTTAACTTTTACAATAACATTTACTTCGCTCCTTTTATTGACTAATTCCAGAGGCTTTTCAACTATCGTACCCAATATTCTCCTGCCAAAATAAGCGTCCAGCGATTTATTGTTAACTTTTACTTCACCTTTTCCGGGAACTAACCAAACCCTGGCAATTGAAGTTTTTCTTCTTCCTGTTCCGTAACTTTTTGCTTGCATGAAAGGTATTATCCTCCTTTTTAATCTTCTAAATTAATTTTTTCTAATTTTTGTGCTTGGTGCGGGTGTTCACTGCCTTTGTAGATTTTTAATTTCTTTATAACAGCTCTTCCCAATTTATTATGTGGAATCATACCTTGCACTGCCTTTTTTATTACGAATTCCGGCTTTTTTTCCATTAAATTACCCAATGTAATACTTTTTAAACCACCTATATAAGGAGTATGGTATCGATAAATTTTACCTGTCAATTTATTTCCCGTAGTTTTCACTTTTTCAGCATTTATAATGACCACATAATCGCCCATATCCATTGACGGAGTGTAGGACGATTTATTTTTTCCCCTAAGTATTGTTGAAACAGTTGTAGCCAATCTGCCTAAAATCATACCTTCTGCGTCAATTAAATACCATTTTCTATTGATATCTTCTGCCTTTGCACTGTAAGTTCTCACTATATTCCTCCCTGCTGATAAATTTCAAATAAGAAACTTTATGATAAACCCTATTAGTTAGATTGTTAAATACAAAAAACACATGTTAAATTCTAATATAATCGAGGCCTAATGTCAAGCTTAATTTCTTTAATTGGCATCATCCTAAATTTATTGATTACTTTTTAAATTGAACTAAGCATCTAACATAAATTCGAAATTATTTCCTTAACTCATCGTGTAATAAATTAATTAACTGATTTTTTACTTTTCTAATTGTTAAAAAGTT
>CBFCZX010000025.1:0-15339 GCA_965602765.1 uncultured Atribacterota bacterium
TATAGGAATTTCATTCAAACGGATACTGCAATTAATCCTGGAAATAGTGGTGGTCCTCTATTGAATACCAAAGGAGAAGTCATTGGTGTCAACACGGCGATTATCCCTTATGCCCAGGGTATTGGATTTGCAATTCCAATCAACACTGCGAAAAGGAATATCGATGATCTGATAAATTTAGGTAGAGTAAGAAGGTCATGGTTGGGAGTATATATTCAAGAAGTTACACCCGAAATCGCCGAGCAATTTAATCTATCCGAAGCAAAAGGTGTACTGGTTGGTCAGGTGATAGAAGATAGCCCTGCAGAGGATTCAGGAATATTGAGAGGTGATATAATCATTAAAGTGAACGAAAAAGAAGTGAATACTCCTGCCGAACTGCAGGAAAAGATAAGAAGTATTGATATTGGTAAAACTGCTGATATAGAGATTTTAAGGGATGGTAAAAACCTTTCTTTTACCGTAAAAATTGATGAAGTACCCACAGAAAATGAAGGTGAATCAGCAAAAGAAAAAGTATTTTCCGTGCAAACCGGTTTAATGGTTGATAAAGTAACCAAAGAGATTGCCCAGGAACTTGGATTGCCTCGAGTAGAAGGTTTGGTGATTACTGAAGTTATTCCGGGAAGCTCTGCAGATGACAGAGGTTTGAAAGCGGGAGATGTTATACTGGAAGCAAATCGCATTGAAATGTCTTCCTTACAGAAATGGGATGACATGATCAATACTTTAAAGCCGGAAAATACCTTATTATTATTGGTATACAGAGACTATCATACCTATTATGTTCCCATTAAAGTAGAGAAAGTTGACTAAAAGACCAAATGATTTAAAATCCAATTGGGGCGGATTTATCCGCCCTTTATTGTTTATGACACTTATTATCTTAGCAGTTTTATAAATATTTAAAAAATGGAAAAAATGATGAATAACAGGATATCCACCTATCTACGAGAAAGAAATATATTTTTTGCTTTAATTATTATCCTTTGCCTGTGCATTTTATTAGGATTTTTAACACGCAATGAAGTTCGAAGGGAAAAATATTATCTTTGGGAACTTGCCCGGTCAGAGGGATTAAACATTGCTTTTTCCATTCAAGCCATTGGACCTCGATTAGTATTAAATGAAAATATCTTAAAAGAAATATTGATTCTGCTTAAGAAAGAAGGAGTAAATTATATTGATATTTGCAATGTTAATGGAAAAATACTGCTAAGTACTGAAGAAGAAAGACGAAATAATTATGTAAATATTCAAAATCCGGGTAAAATAAATTATATTGATGTTCAGGGAAAAAAAGGAGATAGGCTACTTCAAGTAATAAAACCATTTAAATGGGACATAGATAACCAATTATCTATATTGAAAATATTGCCCATCAGAAATAGTTATTTAGTTGTCGGGGTGAATTTAGAAGGATATTATCAACGTCTAAGCCAAACCAGAAGAAGAATAATATTTAACTACGGCGTTATCATGGCCTTGGTGCTATTGGGAATTTATGTTATTTACAAGTTACAAGAGACCTATATTGTTAAAAAAACCTTAAACGAAATGAAAGATTATACTTCAAAATTACTTGAAACCATGGATAATGCTGTTATTTCTATAGACAAGAACGGAGTAATTAAAACTTACAATCGAAAAAGCGAAGAAATATTTCACAAAAAAAGAGCAGAGGTTTTAAATAAAAATTGCCAAAATGTATTAAATTTAAAGATAGACGGGGAATGTCTATTAAGAAAAACACTTTCGGAAAAAAGAAATACTTCCCGGGAAATAATTTTAAATGGAAAAATATTAGATATAGCCACTTCTTTTTTAACGAATGAAGAAAATGAAATTGTTGGTTTAGTTGCGATAATCCGAGACGTAACCGAGATTAAAAGTTTAAACGAAGAAGTAGCGCGGAATAAAAGACTGGCTTCTCTTGGGAAACTATCTGCCGGCATTGCTCACGAAATCAGAAACCCGCTCAGTTCAATTAGAGGACTGGCTCAATTTGTATATAGTTCATTTAAAAAAAATGATGCACGAAAAGAAGACCTTGATACGATTATTCAAGAAGTAGACCGGTTAAATCTTCTGATTGTACAAGTTCTAGATTTTGCCAAGATAAAAAAATTAAATCTAAGTCAATTTTCCATTAATGAACTGGTTGTAAAAATTGTGGAATTTCTAAAATTAGAAATAAAAAATAAGAAGATTGATTTTCATTTATCACTTTCACAAGATATTTCTTCTATTTGTGCGGACGAAAATCAAGTTAGACAAATTATAATGAATGTCGTTATTAATTCCATTCAGGCGATAAAAATTAATGGTAAAATCAAAATTACTACTGAAAATAGCAAACTCAAAGAAAAACCTGCGATAAAACTGATTATTGAAGATAACGGTATAGGTATTCCTGAGAGCGAATTATCTCAAATATTTGATCCTTTTTTTACAAAAAAAGACAAGGGTACCGGTCTGGGACTTTCAATTGTATATAAGCTTGTAGAAAACCATCAAGGTGAAATAAAGGTTGAATCTATAGAAGGTAAGGGAACAAAATTCATGATATTTTTAATCCAAAAAGGAGTGGAATAAGATTGCAAAAAATATTATTAGTTGATGATGAAAAAAATATTCGAAAAATGTTAACCCGTGTTCTTTCTAATGAAGGATATTTCATAAATGAAGCAACCGATGGTCTGGATGCTATTAAAAAATTGGAAAAGGAAAAGTACAGTCTAATTCTATTAGATCTAAAAATGCCGGGATTGAATGGATTGGAAACCTTGAAAAATATTCGTAAATCTGATTTCCATGTCCCGGTTATCATGATGTCTGCTTACGGTTCGGTTACAGAAGCTGTAGATGCAATGAAATTAGGAGCTCTTGATTATCTGGTAAAACCATTTGATATTGAAGAATTGAAAATCACTATCAATCGTGCAATTAAGCAATATGAGCTGGAAGTAGAAAATATTTATTACCGGGAAGAGGAAGAGAAAAGATTTAACTTCGATGAAATTATCGGTAATAGCAATGAGATTAAAAAAGTCATTGAAATGATTAAAAGCGTTGCACCGACAGAAGCTACTGTTTTAATCAACGGTGAAAGCGGAACGGGAAAAGAATTGATTGCCCGGGCAATTTACAAAAATAGTAATCGTTATAACAAGCCGTTTGTTGTGGTAAATTGTGCAGCATTTTCCTTGAATCTGCTGGAGAGTGAACTTTTTGGTCATGAGAAAGGGGCTTTTACCGGAGCAATAACACGAAGAATCGGCCGCTTTGAAATGGCTAATAGCGGAACGATTTTTTTAGATGAAATAGGAGAGATTGACCTTTCTACTCAAACGAAATTACTAAGAGTTTTACAGGAAAAAGAATTCGAAAGAGTTGGTAGTTCAAGAAGTATAAAAGTGGATGTAAGAATATTATCCGCGACCAACAAAGATCTAAAAAAAGAAATTACAGACGGCACATTTAGAGAGGATCTGTTCTATCGCCTAAATGTATTTAATATTGAAGCTCCGACTTTGAGACAGAGAAAAGAAGACATCTATCCTCTGGCAAAACATTTTATCAATAAATACAATAAAATTTTAAATAAAAGAATTGAAGATATTTCACCAAAAGCAATGGAGTATCTTTTAGATTATCATTATCCGGGTAATATAAGAGAGTTAGAAAATATTATTGAGCGCAGTATGATTATGGCCAAAACTCATTTAATGAACGAGGACTACTTTGCATTTATCGAGAAAGAGGGGATCATTGAAAAAAGGGGTACTTTAAAAGATTTGGAAAAAGAATTGATTATTAAATATTTGCTACAGAATAATAGTAACCGAACTAAAACAGCCCAGGATTTAGGTATCAGCCGTCGTAGCCTGCTAAATAAAATAAAAACATATAAAATAGATTTATAGCAATTCCTAAAATTGAACTGTTTGATAACTGACTAATAAAAGTAAAATCCCTATAAATGTAAATAAAAATACTATTTTTTCTATTTTATTCTTGACTTTTTTATTTCCATCACTTACACTGATGGAGAAAATTGCCATAAATAAAAACGCTTGTATCTTTATAAGAACAAGACCATTAAAACAAAAATAGAATTATTTCGTCTGGTATCTATTGACGGAACTGGAACGGAGGTAGAAAAATGAATAATTCTACAGTTAAACCGCTTTTTAAACTCACAACTCGCCAAATGGCTATATCCGGAATGTTGGGAGCCATTGCCATTCTTTTAGGGATAACCCGTTTAGGTTTTATTCCTGTTCCAACACCTGCAGGTCATGCAACCATTATGCATATTCCCGCTATATTAGGAGGAATAATAGAAGGACCTCTAGTGGGAGCATTGACCGGGCTTATTTTTGGTATATACAGCTTTGCAAATGCAACGAATCCCATGTTTGCAGACCCTCTTATTGCTATCCTGCCAAGGATATTTATTGGAGTCGTATCTTTTTATACTTACAGATTTTTTAAGCAAAATAGTGTTTTAGCAGCTATTGCAGGAACGCTAACCAATACCGTTGGTGTGCTGGGTTTAGCGACCTTACGTGGATATCTCCCTGCCAAAGTCAGTCTTTCGGTTGGATTTGTGCATGGTATTCCGGAAATAATAGTTGCAGCATTATTAATTGCAGTTTTAGTGAAAGCCTTAAAAAAACTTGCTTACTAAAATTAAAAATCACATATATAAGGCAGGGAAATCGGGATTTTTCCTGCCTTATTTTACTTTATAATGATATAAAAGAGCTAAATAAACATTGAATCCAGTTTAAATTCATAATATAAAAAGGGGAGGTAATTGAAATGATTTTGGTTATTGATGTAGGAAACACACATACTGTACTGGGAATATACAACAATAAAAAATTAGAGAAATATTGGCGAATTTCAACTGATTTAGATAAAACAGAAGATGAATATGGTATGTTGCTTAAAAATCTACTTGATAATTCAAAATTAAATTTTTCAGATATGCATGCAGTAGTTCTGTCATGTGTTATTCCCCCGGTTACCTGGATTCTTAAAAAGATGTCAAAAGATTATTTCAATGTGCGAGCAATTGTTGTTGGACCAGGCATTAAAACTGGAATTTATCTTAAAGTAAATAATCCTAAAGAAGTCGGAGCTGATAGAATTGTTAATGCAATTGCAGCATATGATTTATATGGAGGTCCGGTGATTATTGTTGATTTCGGCACAGCTACCACTTTTTGTGCAGTAGATAAAGAAGGGAATTATCTTGGTGGCGCTATTGCTCCGGGAATAGATATTTCCGAACAAGCGTTAGCTGAAAAAACTGCCAAATTACCTAAAATAGAATTAATTAAACCCAAAAAAGCCATTGGAAACAATACAATTTCTGCTATGCAATCTGGAATATTCTATGGATATTTAGGTTTAATAAACGAATTGATAAGAAGAATCAAAAAAGAATTGGGAGAGAATTCCCTGGTTATTGCAACGGGAGGAGAGGCTGAACTCATAGGAAAAGCAAGTCATTTAATAGATAAAATCAATCCTTTTTTAACCTTGGAAGGTCTACGTTTAGTGCATGAGATGAATAAGTGAATTGGTTGTTAGTGAGTAGTGAATGGTTCTTAGTTAAGAAAATACAAAGAATGAAAATACCTGTTTTTCGTTTTTACTTTTTAGTTATTTTTCCCTATTTCTTTACTATATACTATTCAATAACGACTAACGACTATATGATTTCCAGGCTGATATCCAATGATTTTACCGAATGAGTGAGCGCACCAACAGAGATTAAATCAATTCCGGTTTGGGCAATAGCTTTAACTTTCTCCAAAGTGATTCCTCCTGAAGCTTCTAGCAACACTTGCCCACTGGATATTTCAACTGCTTTTTTCATGTCAGTCAAATCCATATTATCCAACATAATGATATCAACATCTTCTTCTAATGCTTCTTTTAGTTGGGATAAGTTAACAACTTCAATTTCGATTTTTACCATATGAGATGCATTTTTTTTAGCTGATTGAACAGCAGGTTTAATACCACCTGCCAGTGCAATATGATTATCTTTAATCAAAATTGCGTCATACAAACCAAATCGGTGATTTTTTCCTCCTCCGACGCGTACAGCATATTTTTCCAAAACCCTTAATCCGGGTGTGGTTTTTCGAGTATCGACAATATGAGCAGAAAAATCTTTCACCTCATTACAAAATCTCGAAGTCATTGTTGCAATACCCGATAATCTTTGCAGTAAATTTAAAGCAACTCTTTCACCTTTTAGAATAGGTCGAGCTGGACCATTAATTTCAGCAATAGTTTGTCCGGAAGAGGCTCTTTGACCATCACACACTTTCATTTGAAAATCGATTTTTGAATCCAATATTTTAAATAATATTTTTGCAATATTTAAACCGGCGATAACGCCGCTTTCAGATGTCTTAAAAATACCATGCGCATTTTGGGTAGGTAGGATGATTGAATCCGTTGTAATATCTCCGGTCCACAGGTCTTCTGATAGGGCTTGTTCTATTATTTTTTTTATCTGAATGTTTCCACTTTCATGCAATTCCATTTTTGAATACCTCTTTAAATCATGATTTGCCAATTTACCAATTTGACAATTAAAACAGTTGTTGGCGAAAAGAAAATTATTGCAATATATTTTTATTTGTTTGCTGTAAATTTGACACTTTATTTAAATACGAAACTGAATTTTTCGTAATATAGTGCACATAACATCGTTGTTATTTTCATTTTCTTTCGTTGCACTTGCTTTCAGCAAGCGTAATATCTCATATATAAAGGAAAACGAATTATTAAAACCAGCAAATTTAAATTGCAAATTATTATAAACCAATAACTGAAAAATTATTTTAAACCAATGATTATTTACTCACTGATCAATACAATATGAGAATCGGTAAATTTTGAATATTAGTATTCAATGCTCTTCTTCCAATTGACATCATCTCTTTCAGGAAAATCTTGACGGTAATGAGCTCCCCGGCTTTCTTTTCTCTCAAGTGCAGATTTAGTTACTAAATCTGCTAATGTAATTAGATTAGCTAATTCAACCTGTTCTATACTGGAAAATTCCCTTGATAAAAAGGATTTCCAATTATCGATTTTCTTCTGAGCCTCTGTCAATCCCTTAAAGGTTCGAGTGATTCCCACTTTATTCCACATCAGCTCCTGTAGCTCTTTTCTTATTTTTGCAGAACTGAATTCCTTGGATAGTGAACGCGAGGCTTGGCAGTAGATTTCTATTTTTTTTATTTTTTTCATCGGATGCCTGATTAATTTTTCATTAATTTTTTGGGAAATTCTATTGCCGAAAACCAAACCTTCCAATAGCGAATTGCTGGCCAGGCGATTAGCACCATGCACTCCGGTGCTGGAGCATTCTCCGCATGCAAACAAATTGGTTAAATTGGTTTGCCCCCAAGTATCGGTTTTTATTCCACCCATAGTATAATGCGCTGCAGGTGCAACCGGAATATACTCTTTTTCGGGATCGATGCCTATTTCTATGCAATATTTGTAAATAGTAGGAAAACGTTTCGAAAAATTTTCTTTAATGTCAGTAGCATCCAAAAAAACATAACGACTTTTTGTTCTTTTCATCTGATCAGTGATGGCTCTGGCAACGATATCTCGAGGCGCAAGTTCTAAAAGTGGGTGATAAGAGGGCATAAATCTTTCTTTCTTTGTATTTAACAAGATAGCTCCCTCTCCACGAACCGATTCAGAGATAAGGAATTTGGGACTTCCTTTATGATAAAGACCTGTGGGGTGAAATTGAATGAACTCTAAATTAGCAATAGTAGCACCTGCTCGATAAGCCAAAGCAATACCATCTCCAGTAGCCACTTCCGGATTGGTCGTATTGGAAAAAAGCTGTCCTAATCCACCGCTCGCCAGTATTATAAATTTTGCAATAAAAGCTGCTAATTTTCCTGTTTGATTATCCATTGTGAGTATACCATAACAGATATTATTCTTAGTTAAAATATCAACAACCAAAACATTTTCATTGATTTTTATGGCCTTTTCATTTTTTACTTTTTCCGAAAGAGATCTTTCAATCTCTGCACCGGTTGCATCACCATGTGCATGCAAAATCCTTGGCCTTTGATGAGCAGCTTCAAGGGTAGTTTTGAATTTTCCTTCGATTTTGTCAAATTTAGTGCCCATTTCAATCAATTCTTCAACGCATTTTGGACCTTCATTAACTAAAACTTCAACTGCTTTCGGGTTACAAAAATTAGCACCTGCTTTTAAAGTGTCTTCCATATGAAGATGCGGTGAATCTTTATCACCTAAAGCGACAGCAATACCTCCTTGAGCATATTCAGTATTACTTTCGGTTAACTTATTTTTTGTAAGAATGGTTACTTCGCCTAATGATAGAAGTTTTAAAGAGGTATAAAGACCGGCAATACCGGAACCCACAACAAGAAAATCAGAATAAAATGTTTTTAAATGGGAAAGTTCAAAATTCATTAAGTAACGTGGCAACATAAACTTATAATCCTTTTTATTTATTTTTACTGAAATAAAAATTAACATAAAAACGTAAAATTTACCATTAAATTTCTGTTTCAATTGGAATCTTTTTAAAATAGTGTGAAGGATAAATATTATTTTAATAGCAACCTGCAAATAACTTAAAAAATCTATCTTAAAATAGATGGTTAAATTATTTGAATATCGCTATCCTAAAAAATTCCTATAATCTATTGAAAAGAAAGCATGATAAAATAAAACCATATTTTTTTCTTTCTCGTTGATCATGATTCATTTATATAATAAAAGCCCACTTCAAAAAATAGTATTTGTCTAAAATATCAAGATGTGTTTTTTCACCATTATCTTATGATTAAAACGCAAATTAGATTATGCAAAGTTAGCTAACAATACTTATCATTCTGTTTAGAGCGGTTAAAGCATTCTTCCTAATGTTATCCGATACTTCTACCCGTGGTTCCAAGGTTATTAGGGAAGAAAGGATTTTTTCTAAACTAATTAACTTCATATCTTTGCAGACCATTTTGTTTGATGCCGGGTAAAACTGTTTAGATGGATATCTCTTCTTTAGAGGATACAGAATGCCAATTTCTGTGGCAACAATATATTCTTTCGCAGGACAAGATTTTACGAAATCGATAATACCTTTTGTGCTCCCAATGTAATCAGCCAAATCGCAAACCTCAGGACGGCATTCCGGATGAACTAGAAGCATGGCTTTTGGATGAATATTCTTTGCATGGATTACATCATCTTTACGTAATAGATTATGAGCAGGACAATGTCCTCTCCAGGGGATAATGTTCTGATTTGTTTTTTCGGCGGTAAATCTTGCTAAATTCATATCCGGCAAAAATAGAATATCTTTTCCTTTGGGGATTGATTGTGCAACTTGAACAGCATTCGCAGAAGTACAGCAATAATCACTTAATGCTTTTACGGAGGCATATGAATTGACATATGAAAGGATGGTTACAGGTTGCATATCTTTGATTTTTTGTTCGACATCTTTCACGGGTGCCATATCTGCCATAGGGCAGCCTGCATTAATATCAGGAAGAAGCACAATTTTTTCCGGTGAAAGGATTGAAGCAGTTTCTGCCATGAATTGAACTCCGCAAAATAAAATCACTTTTGCGTTAGTTTTAGCAGCTTGCTGGCTGAGAAAAAGTGAGTCACCTGTGAAATCTGCAATATCCTGAATTTCACCGGGTTGATAAACATGGGCTAAAATCACAGCGTCTCTTTTCTTTTTCCAGGTCAAGATTTTTTCGGTTAATTCTTTGCTAGATGTTTTTTTTATTACCTTATTCACTGTTTTCTCCTAGATAATGAAAATAAATCAATAGTAGCTAGTAACATGTTTTATTATATCATAAAAAAAAATTAGATAAATAATCTTTTTTATTGTATTATATTTTACAAAAAAGTAAAGAGGAAAACGCTATTTTACATTAAATATATCGCATATTTAAAAATAAAAGGAATTTGAATATTCAATATGATATATAAAAACAAAAAACAATCCTCAATTTCACTTGAATCAGAAAAATAGAATATAGAGAAAATATGAAAAACACTATAAATAAGAGATTGACAAAATGTAATTTATAAATGAACGGTAAATCTCTTAGCAGATGATCTAATGATTAGTGGGTTAAATTTAAGAATGAGTATATAAAGGAGAAAACAATGGAAAGAGAGAGGTTCATAAATATTGAAGGTTTAACTTTTGATGATATTTTGCTAGTTCCCAGACAATCAGCTATCCTCCCAAGGGAGGTGGATGTTTCTACAAGATTCAGTAAAAACATTGATTTAAAAATACCCCTGGTAAGCGCTGCAATGGATACAGTAACAGAGTCAAGATTAGCAGTTGCTATTGCCCGGGAAGGGGGAATTGGAATCATCCACAAAAATATGTCTATAAAAAAACAGACTGAAGAGGTTGACAAGGTAAAGAGGTCCGAAAGTGGCGTCATCGTAGACCCCGTATCTTTAACTCCGGAAAAAAATATAGATGAAGCTATTCAATTAATGACAAATTACCATATCTCGGGAATTCCCATAGTAGACAATAGTAAAAAACTGGTTGGTATTTTAACAAATCGGGATATTCGTTTTTTAGATGGAAAAGACTATACCATTAAAGATATAATGACAAAAAAGAATTTAGTGACTGCTCCTGTTGGAACTACTCTTGAAGAAGCTAAAAAAATATTGCATAAAAAACGTATTGAAAAATTAC
The DNA here is from genome assembly GCA_965602765.1 of uncultured Atribacterota bacterium. Taxonomy (GTDB): domain Bacteria; phylum Atribacterota; class Phoenicimicrobiia; order Phoenicimicrobiales; family Phoenicimicrobiaceae; genus JAYEGH01. The sequence goes on from CBFCZX010000025.1 coordinate 10,775, forward strand.
CTATAGTAGATAATAATTTTACATTAAAAGGTTTAATTACCATTAAAGATATTGAAAAAGCCAAACAATACCCTTGTTCAAGTAAAGACAACAAGGGCAGACTTCGGGTAGGAGCTGCAGTAGGAATTTCACGGGATACATTTGAAAGAATTGATGCATTAGTCAAAGCAAAGGTTGACGTTATCATTGTGGATACTGCCCATGGACATTCTTTAAGCGTACTTGAAACAATTAAGAAAATTAAGAAAAATTATGATGTTGAAGTGGTTGGTGGAAATGTTGCAACTTTTGAAGGAGCTGAAAGTTTAATTAAGGCGGGAGTGGATGCTGTAAAAGTAGGTATTGGTCCGGGTTCTATCTGCACAACCAGAGTGGTTGCCGGAGTGGGTGTTCCTCAAATAACCGCAATTCAGGAATGCAAAAGAGCAGTAAAAAAACACAATATTCCTCTTATTGCTGATGGAGGAATAAAATATTCCGGTGATATTGTAAAAGCTCTGGCGGTAGGTGCTGATTCGGTTATGCTGGGAGGTTTATTTGCCGGAACAGAGGAAAGTCCGGGAGATGTCGTTTTATATAAGGGACGCAGCTATAAGGAATACAGAGGAATGGGTTCCATTGGCGCTATGAAAAAGGGAAGCAAAGATAGGTATTTTCAAGAAGATTCGGATGATAGCAAATTGGTTCCGGAAGGCATTGAAGGGAGAGTATCTTACAAAGGTTTGCTTTCAGCATGTATTTTTCAGTTATTGGGCGGGATACGTTCCGGAATGGGTTATTGTGGAGTAAGAAATATCAAAGAGTTATTAGAAAAAACCAGTTTTATAAAAATAACTTCTGCCGGTTTAAGAGAAAGCCATCCTCATGATATAATTATTACAAAAGAAGCGCCCAATTATGGCATTGAATAACCAAGTCATTTTTAAAGGTATCTAATTTATATGAACAATGAAACCTTTGATGTGGAATTTATCCATGCAGAGAAAAATTTGAATAGAGGATATTTTGACCAGGCTGCAAGGGAATTTCGGGATATAATAAATAAATTTCCAGGAGAAGCAAAATGCTATAGCAAATTAGGAGTTTGTTTTGCCTGTCAAAAAAAATTCAATGAAGCAAGGGAATATATGGAAAAAGCAATCGAGTTAGACGCAGAGTTTCCTGAACCATATAATAATCTGGGAAACATTTTTCTAGAAGAGAAGAAATATGATAAAGCTGTTGCATTTTACAAGAAAGCAATCAGTTTAAATTCAAATTACGCTGCACCTTACAGTAATTTAGGCTTAGCCTATAAAAAATTAAATAAATATAGCAAGGCTGTGGATTCATTTAAAAGAGCTGCTGAAATTGAGCGAAAAATTCCTACTGTAAAAACACGAGAAATAATCAATCAATCAAAATTAAAAATTAATTTAAATTGGATAATATTGATAATAATAGGTTTATTGATTACCTGGTTGTTGGTTGCAAGATGATGCCTTATTAAATTTTAAAATTATTTTATAAAAAGAGGTGGAATTAGCAGTCTTATGAATAAAAGAGTTGACAGTAAAGTTTTCGAAAAAATTCATCGAAAAGCAATAGTCATCGATGGACATTGTGATACGATTTTAAATATTGCAAACAAAAAAGTTCAAATCGAAAAAAGAAATAAAAAAGGACACCTGGATATTCCACGCTTACAGGAAGGTGGAGTGGATATTCAGGTTTTTGCTTTTTTTATAGAGAGCATCTACAAACCGGATAGAGCAGTTAAAAGAACTCTACAATTATTCGACATTTTTAGCCGGGAGTTAAAGAAAAATGAAGAACGTCTATCCCTGATTACATGTACTTCTCAGATAAAAAAAACAATAAGAGCGGGTAAAATTGGTGTCATACTTTCCATTGAAGGAGGAGAAGCACTGGAAGGAGATTTGGGAATTTTACGTGTATTATATCAACTGGGAATTAGATTAATAACACTCACTTGGAACCAGAGAAATCAGATTGCTGATGGAGCAGCTGAACAAAGAACAAAGAGTGGTTTAACGGAATTTGGCGTAAAAGTAATTATGGAAATGAACAGATTGGGAATGCTTATTGACATATCTCATCTTTCGGAAGCCGGTTTTTGGGATGTCATAAAATTAAGCGAGCAGGCGGTTATTGCATCTCATTCCAATTGTTATTCCTTATGCCCTCATGCGAGAAATTTGAAAGACGATCAAATAAAAGCCATATCCGATAAGGGAGGAATAATTTGTGTTACCTTTGTTCCGGATTTTTTAACGAAAGGTAATCGGAAGGCAAGTCTGGAAGATGTTCTGAACCACATAGACTATTTGGTAAAAATTGGTGGAATAAATTGTGTTGGGTTGGGCTCCGACTTTGACGGAACTAGAGCTTTGCCACTCAATTTAGAGGGTGTTGATAAAATACCTAACATTACTATCGGACTACTTAGAAGAGGATACAAGGAGAAAGAGATTTTAAAAATATTAGGAGGTAATTTTTTAAGGATTTTTAAGAAAATCGTTGGCTAGAATGCAAAATATAAAAAATATTTATTTCAGGGAAGGAATTAAATATTAACCTATAGAATTAAAATTTAGAAAGGTGTTTTCATGTAGCTTTCTGATGAATTGCTTGGAACAAATAAGCATTAGAAAGTTTCTCCGGAAAAAAATAGGCAATTATTATAAATATCAATCTATTCTTGTTTAGGTAATTTAAGAAACACACTATCTTTCATATTCTCAAAATTAATAAAAAGGAGAGGATAATCATGATAGAATTCAATTTAAAAAAAGGATTAAAAGGAATTGCCCAAACGACTGTAAATGAAGAAAATTCGGCAGAAAATTTTGCACAACCTATGCCTCCAGCTTTTGCGACTCCTATGTTGGTTTCGCTATTGGATTTAGCGGCCATCCATGCAGTGGAAAAGTATTTACCGGAAGGTTATATTTCAGTTGGTGCAAAAATATCGATTGCCCACCTTGCACCCACTCCTTTAGGCATGGCGGTTACTGCGGAAGCAGTATTGACTGATATTTTTAAGAATAAATTAACTTTCGAAGTGAAAGCATTTGATGAGATAGAAAAAATAGGAGAAGGGACTGTAGAGCGATATATTATAGAATTAAACAGCTTTAATAAAAAGATGATGTCAGCCAAAGGCAAAGAAGATCTTGGGGAATTTTAACGCATTAGATATTTCAATAGAGAGGCGTCCCTTTATCAGTGAAAGTATTCACTTAGATAAATAGTCTTTATAAAATAATAACTTGAGGACAGAAGTAGTGACAAAAAAGAAGCTAAAAATTGGCATAGCCTTAGGAGGAGGTGGTGCCAGAGGATTATCACATATCGGAGTATTAAAAGTTTTGGAAAGAGAAAAGATTCCAATCGATATCATTGCGGGAACTTCAATGGGAGCAATCTTGGGAGCTGCTTATTCTCTGGATAAAAACCTTCATAGGATAGAGGAAATTGTAAAGGACCATTCCAGAATTGAGGAATTCAATATTGGTTTTACCTTTTCTCATCATGATAAACGGAAGCAGCCGTTCTTTCTCAAAAAAATGTCTGATTTTTTAAAAAAGAGCTATATAATGAATCTTGAACTTAGAAAAAAATGCCTTAATGATGGAGAAGGGATTAAAAAAGTGATTAGTGAATTGGTGAGTGATTATTGTTTCAAGGATACTAAAATACCCTTTTCAGCAATAGCTGCAGATTTGATATCGGGAGAAAAGATTGTTCTAAGCCAAGGAAAGCTATTTGAAGCAGTTTTGGCAAGCTCCTCGATTCCGGGAATGTTTTCCCCGGTAAAACTGGAGAATAAAATATTGGTGGACGGAGGAATTATTAGTGTGGTACCCATAGAGACATGCCGTTCCATGGGTGCTGATTTTATTATAGCGGTTAATGTGAGTCAGAGAATGAAAAAAAAATATAATTATCAGAATGCGGTTGATATTCTTTTCCGGTCAGATGCAATTACTTCTAACGAATTAAGAAGCATTCAATTATCGAAAGCTGATTTAATAATAAGCCCGAAAGTAAGTCAGATACACTGGGCAAATTTTAACAAACCTGAAAAATGTATTCGGGCAGGAGAAATAGCAGCTGAGAATAAAATTCAAGAATTAAAAAGGAAGATAAAACAGATGGAACCGAGGTGGTGGAAAAAATTATTTTACTGAGGTTTGTAAGCTTTTCTTCTGTTTAGGTTCGGATTCTTTTTTATCGGGAAGTGCTTTCTTGGCCTTTTCCTTTTTAGGTTGAGAAGGCGATTTTTTCTTTTCAACTTTGCGATTTGTCTTTGGGTTATCGGTGCTATAAAAACCACTACCCTTTAAAATAAAATTTACGTTTTTACTGATTAACCGGTAGACATCACCATTACAATATTGGCACTTGGCGATTGGATTATCGGTAATAGATTGAAATTTTTCAAAAGTAGAACCACAATTTTTACATTTATATTCATATGTCGGCATAATAAAATCCTCCTATAAATTTCTAAACATATATTTTAAACTTTTTTTTGCTTTTGTCAAATTTTTCTTGATTTT
>CBFCZX010000026.1:0-14938 GCA_965602765.1 uncultured Atribacterota bacterium
GATTAATTTTCGAGCTATCGAAATATCTTGAAAGATTTGTTCCCTTAACTTCTCAACACTATCGAAGAATTTCTCGCCGCGAATTTTTTGCAATATAAAACAGGTAACATCTTTTTGGTAGATATTTTTATCAAAATCAATAATATGTGCTTCAATACTCCTATTCTTACCTTTAAAGGTCGGTCTCAACCCAATATTCATCAAACCAAAATAATTTTTATTATCAATCATGATCTTTGTAAAATAAACCCCGTTACCGGGAATGATTTTCTCTTCATGTACTAATAGATTCGCAGTGGGTATTTTAACTATTTTTGTTCCGATATTTTTTCCGGTAATTACTTTTCCTGAGATAGAATACGGATGTCCCAATAATTTTTCAGCTTCTTGAATATTTCCATCTTCAATATATTTTTTTATTAATGTACTGCTGACAATTTTTTCATTGATAGCTACCGGTTTAATGATAATAGCTTTGTAGCCATATAATTCTTCATATTTTTTTAAAAACTCGGTATCACCTTTTCCTTTAAATCCAAACTTATAATTAAATCCAACAATAATATCATTGGCTTTTAATTTTTCATATAATATACGACGGATAAATACTTCAGGTTGCATATTTTTTATCCATGGACCGAATTTTAAGATAAATAATAAATCAACTCCCAGAGTACTGATAATTTCAATTTTCTCCTCTAAGGTAGTGATATGTAAAATATTTTTCTCCGGAAAGATGATTCGATCAGGATGCGGTTCAAAGGTTACGACAATACTCAAGCCATCATTTTCTTTTGCTCTGTTTACCGCACTTTCAATCAGTTTTCGATGCCCTAGATGTATGCCATCAAATACACCCAGTGCTATATATCTCTTTTTATTACTTAACTGAATATCGTTTATATTCCTGATGATCCTCATGTTTACACCTATCCTATATTTCGCGTAAATTATTTCTTTTCACGCTACATGTCGATATATTCTTTTTAAATAAATATTTTATATTATTCTTAATAAAGTCCTTTGTTATATTTCTTTGATTATTATTGCAACAAATATTAAAAAGATAAAAACCGTTTTCTCATTTGTTGTATTGAAATACCCTTACCGGTTTAAAAATTATATTTTTCCGGGTATCTTCAGTCCTTTCGGCAATTGATAATATTTTTCCATGATCATTTTTTACTTTTATCATTTTACAGCTTGAATTTTTCTCTGACTCCGGAAAGCATAAAAGATCTCCCCTGGAAATAGCCGCACCATTTAACACTCTGTCTTCAAGCTCATGTTTTATGGTTATTTGCCCGAAATGACTTAGAATTTTATCAATTGTAATCAATTTTTCCTGAGCTAAATCTATATTTTTTTCCAATTCTTCCAACCGAATAGACTCGCTGATATCATAACTTCCAACCTTTGTTCTGGTTAGTCCGGACATATATGCACCACATCCAAGGTCTTTTCCGATATCATCACATAAAGTTCGCACATAGGTCCCTTTGGAACAAATGACTTCAAACTGAATGACTGGGTTTTTTGAGGGATTATAGTTTAAAAGGGAAAATTGATAGATGGTAATTTTTTTCAATTTTCTCTTTACTTCTATTCCTTTTCGCGCCAACTTATATAGTCTCTTACCATTATGATAAATTGCGGAATACATCGGAGGTGTCTGCTGAACAACACCGATGTATTTTCTGAAAACATTTTTAATTTTCTCCCGATCAATTGATCCGCTAATATCTTTTTTTCCGGTAATCTTTCCTTCTGAATCCTGACTATCTGTTGTGATGCCAAGAACCATTTCGCCCTGATAATATTTTTTAAAATCCGTAATGAAACGGGCAATCTTTGTTGCCTGCCCTAAACAAATTAATAAAATACCCGAAGCATTCGGATCAAGAGTCCCTGTATGGCCAATCTTTTTAACTTTGAGTATTTTTTTAATTTCATAGACAACCCGAAAAGAGCTCATTCCCTTTGGCTTGAATATATTTAAAATTCCATCTATTCCCATATGTACAACTGGTTCTTTTTTATATTTTTTCTTTCAACAAGGCATCAAGTAACTTATCTTTTACATCTTTAACATTTCCACGGCACATGCATCCTGCTGCATTCGGATGCCCTCCGCCGTTGAATTTCAAGGCAAACTTATTCACATTGAAATGGCCTTTTGATCTTATACTAACCTTGGTAGTATTATTATCTGTTTCCCTAAACAATAAAAATACTTCACTGTTTTTCAAAGTGGAAACCGTTTCAATAATCCCTTCGGTATTTTCGTCTGTTGAATTTGTTCTCTTTAGCATTTCCCGGTCTATTGTCACCCATGATGCAAAATTATCTTTATCTGTCTCCAGGGTAGAAAGTGCAGCTCCGAGCAGTTTCAATTCTTTGAAGGATTTTCTGTTATAAATATTCTGAGATATAATATGCGGCTTAATTCCTATAGAAACTAATTTTGCAGCAACCTCATAAGTTTTTTTACTGGTATTTTCATATCTAAAAGCACCGGTATCTGTGATGATTGCCGTGTATAAACATGTTGCAATCTCTTCATCTATCATTTCCGGTCTGATGTAATTAATAAAATCGAAGATGATTTCTCCGGTTGAAGAAGCAGTTATATCTACATAGTTAATGCCGCCATATCTATTATTACTGCAATGATGGTCAATATTAATAATTTTTTTGGCATGAATCAATACTTTTTGAATTTCACCCGTTCGATTCAAGTTGCTGCTATCCAGCAATAGGGCAATTTTCATATTTACCGGCATATCTTCCTCAATATCATTTATATGCATACAATGCCTGCTGCCGGGTAGAAAATTATATATCTTTGGTAAAGTGTCATGATTGACAATGATGGCTTTTTTTTTCAATTTCTTTAAAAAAAGAAAGAAGGCAAGTTCTGAACCGATTGCATCACCGTCAGGATTGATATGTGAAGTGATAAAAAAGGAATTATTCTCTGTTATCGTTCTGTATATCTCATCAAATATCTTCTTATTCTTCATTGTTGCGTATCTCATTCGACTTATTACTTTCTTCTTTAATCTTTCTGGTAATTTCCAATATTCTATAGTGTTGTAACATTTCTTTATCAACCAGAAATTCTATTTCCGGGGTACGCCTTAATTCCAAATCTTTGCCAATTTCATGCCTGATAAAACTGGTAGCATTTCGGAGACCTTTTAAACATTTCCGGACATTTTCCTTATCATTAAAAATGGTAATATAAATTTTCGCTGATGCTAAATTTGATGATAATTTTACTCTGGTAATGGTGACAAATTTTATCCTCGGATCATTTACTTCCTTATAGATAATATCACTAATTAATCTTTTTATTATTTTTTCTAAATGTTCACTTCTATTACTCGTTGACATGATGGCTTACCTTCCCACAACTATCATTAATGTTTTATTCTACTTCCTTGAGAGTAAAAAATTCAAGGATATCTTTCAATTTTATGTCATTAAATTTCTCAACACCGATACCACATTCAAAACCAGTATTGACTTCTTTTACATCTTCCTTAAATCTTTTTAGGGACGACACTTTTCCTTCATAAATTAATTTACCGTCTCTTATGACCCTTACATCATCGCTTTTAGATATTTTTCCGTTTATTACATAGCTACCGCCAATTGTTCCTATTTTCGGAATTTTGAATAGTTCTCTTACTTCTGCCTGTCCGGTAACGACTTCTTCGATCTTTGGCTTCAAAAATCCCGTTAGGGAAGCTTCCAGTTCATCAATCAAGTCATAAATAATTTTGTATAATCGAATCTCGACTTTTTCACTTTTTGCAAATTTTCGAGTGTTTGCATCCGGAAGAATATTAAAACCGATGATGATGGCATTTGAAGCAGATGCAAGCATAATGTCTGTCTCGGTCACATTTCCTACACCTGAATGAATGATTTCGATTTCAACGACTTCATTAATTTCTTCATTTCCGATCATTAACTTTTTAATCGTTTCTTTAAGGGCATCTAATGAACCATGCGAATCTGTTTTTAAGATTATTTTTAGCTGGTCTAATTTGCCTTCCTTCATTTCCATAAAGAGGTTATCCAATGACACCGTTGTCTTCATCTGGTCTGATTTTAATCTTGCTTCATTTTCCCTTTCGCCGATAATAATCTTTGCGAATTTTTCATCAGGAACCACTTGAAAAATATCACCGGCATTAGGCATACTGGAAAATCCGTTTATTTCAACCGGTGTTGATGGGCCTGCTTCTTTTATGCTTTTACCTTTATCATCAATCAAGCTTCTTACTTTTCCTTGCGACAATCCCGATACAAAGTAATTGCCAACTTTTAGTTGTCCTTCCTGAATGAGCAAAGAACCAACGATACCACTTTTTTTATCCAGTCTTGTTTCAATGATAATTCCTTTTGCCGGAATATTTGGATTTGCTTTTAATTCCATCATCTCCGCCTGTAAAACAATGGCTTCCAATAGGTCCTTAATTCCTTTTTTTTGTAAAGCCGACACTTCAACCATCAAAGTATCTCCGCCCCATTCCTCAGAAACCAGTTCATAATTTGATAGTTCCTTCTTTACTTTTTCAGTATTGGCATTTGGCTTATCAATTTTATTAATAGCAACTATCACCGGAACATCAGCAGCTTTCGCATGATTTATGGCTTCTATTGTTTGAGGCATAACACCATCATCCGCTGCGACGACTAAAACAGCGATATCAGTTGCTTTTACACCACGAGCCCTCATGGTTGTAAAAGCTTCATGCCCGGGAGTATCGACAAAAACAATTTTCTTATGATTGATTTCTACCTGATATGCACCAATTTTTTGAGTAATTCCACCTTCTTCTTTTTGTGTAACGTTGGTTTTGCGAATGGCATCTAATAATGTTGTTTTTCCATGATCAACATGTCCAATAATTGTGACAACTGGAGATTTTGTAACTAAATTCACTCTTTTTTGTTTTTCAAGATGACTCTTTCTCTCTTTTAATTTTTCATTATATTCTACAGCATAATCATATTCACCGACTAAGGTTTCCAAAATATGCATAGGTATTTCCTTATCCACCGAGGTTATTTTGCCATATTTTATGATCTTTTGCATCATTTCCAGTAATGGCACTTCTATTTGCAGCGATAATTCTTTTAAGCTGAGCATTTTATTGATTTGAATTACTTTTGTTGCTTTACCATTTTTCCCCTGCTTCTTTTTTCGGTCAGAAGCAACAATTTCTCCAATCAGTTCAATCGTGTCTTTATCCAAAGCGCTCATATGATTTTTGACTTTGATGCCTTCTTTTTTTAAAAATAGGATTAATTCTTTTGCAGGTATTTTTAAATTTTCTGCTAATTCGTATACTCTCATTTTCATCTCCATTACCTCCAACGTTTCTTAAAAAGCAGAATATTCCAACCAGTAGAATATATTTACTGCTGCATTATTTTAAATTTCATTTATTTTCTTTTGTTATTTTTTCCTTTAATTGTGCGAAGATAATCATGGCATTATCTTTAGGCATTAATTTGTTGAATTTTTTTTCCCTAACAGCTTTGTTTAGACATTCCATCTGCCAGCATAGGTAAAAACCTCTACCGGATTTTTTACCGGTAGTGTCTATTTCGTAATCTCCTGATGTTGTTGTAACTATTCTAATCATTTCTTTTTTTGGTTTTTTGGCGTTACAACCTATACAGGTTCTCATTGGTATTTTTGTTTTCTTTACCATTTTTCCCCTCATAGTTTTCGGAGATTTACTTTTTAAAAAACATTTGCTTTTCACTAGCGTTTAATTATTCTACTTCTAATTCATTATCAGGTGTTTTTTCAATCTCTATATCTGTCGGATTTTCATTTTTTTTCTCTTTTTCATTTTCTTTTCCTGTTTCTTCATTTCCCATTTCACTATCATATTGTGTTTGACTTTTAATATCTACTTTCCATCCGGTTAATTTGGCAGCTAGTCTGGCATTTTGGCCTTCTTTTCCGATAGCCAGAGAAAGTTGCTGGTCAGGCACTATCACTGCTGCCATTTTTTTCTCTTCAAATAAATAAACAGAAAGTACTTTTGCCGGACTTAAAGAGTTAGAGATAAATAATTTATCATCCATGCTCCATTTTATAATATCAATCTTTTCATTATTGATTTCATAAAGAATTGATTTTATTCTTGCCCCTCTGTCACCGATACAGGCGCCCACAGGGTCTATTCTCTCATCTTTAGAATGAACAGCCACCTTCGATCTTTTACCGGCTTCACGAGCGATAGATTTAATTTCCACTAATCCTTCATGAATTTCCGGTACTTCCAATTCGAATAAACGCTTTAGCAATTCAGGATGTGTTCTGGAAACGTATATCCTGGGACCTTTGGATGTCTTTCTTACTTCAATCAAGTAAATCTTAATCCTCTTTCCCTTATAGTAATCTTCGTTTCTTATCTGCTCATTGGGCAAAAGCAGGGCTTCTGTTTTTCCCAGGTCAATGATAATGTTTTTATGTTCAATCCTTTGGATAGTCCCGGTAACAATATCTCTTTCCTTATCAATGTATTTATCATATATGACGTTTCTTTCCGCTTCTCTTAATTTCTGGACGATGACCTGTTTTGCAGTTTGTGCTGCAATTCTTCCAAAGTCCCTGGTCTCAGTTTCAATGAGGATTTCATCTCCGATTTTATAATCTTTTAAGCCTCCATCTGCTAATTCATTCAGAGAAACTTCAAACGTTTCTTTGACGACATCTTTCACAACCAATTTCCGGTAATACACTTTTATCTCGCCGGTATCCTTTAACATTTTTATTTCAAGATTTCCGGCATTACTACCATAATTTTTCCTATAAGCAGAAGACAAGGCAGATTCAATGGCATTAATTAGAATATCTTTGGCTATGCCTTTATCTTTCTCTATTTCATCTAAAATATTGATTAAATTTTTATTCATCTTATCTCTCTCCACTTGTTTATTCTGGTTCAATAAATTATAAAACAAAAGAGTGGCTAAATACCACTCTTTTTAGGAGAATTCCTATTCTTTACCAAAAATATTATATCATATTAATTTTTTTAATGCAATATTTTTGCAAGCATATAATCTTTATCGATTTCAAACAACCTACCGTTTAACAAATCACCTTTTTCCCCATGGAAATCGTTAATTTTTACTCGAATATAATTGTCTGTGATACCGTATGCATCAATCTTTCCTCTTTTATTAGTTTTTAATGTTTCAATCAAAAGTTCCCTGATGCCGCACAAATTACTTTTCATAAAATTAAAATGCAGCTCTTTCGATAATTTTAACAATTGATTCATTCTGTCCTTTTTAACCGAATCATCTATTTTGTTTAACAGCAAACTAGAGAGGCATTTCTCCCGATCTGAGTAAGGAAAAACATGCAACTTTGAAAAATTTATCCTTTTTATAAAATGATAGGTTTCATTAAAAGATTGGTCATCTTCTCCTGGAAAGCCCACCATAACATCAGTAGTAATTGACAGTTTGGGAATGTAAGTTCGTATTTTACTGATATTATCCAAAAAAAATGTCGTGTCATAGGGCCTGTTCATCAATTGTAATATTCTATCATTGCCATTTTGAAGGGGGATATGCAGGTGTGGACACATTTTTCCGGATGTTTTAAAAATATTTATGAGTTCTTCATCAATATGATTTATTTCAATAGAACTTAACCGTATTCTTTCTATTTTCCGGCAATTATTTTCTATCATCCGAATTAATTTAGCAAGATTTAATATTTTATTTTCAAAATCATGACCATAGGTCCCCAGATTAATTCCCAGCAGTACGATTTCTTTTATCCCTTTTTCTTCGAGTACGCAAATTTCTTTTAGTATGTCTTCCGGTTCCCTGCTTCTCTGCGGCCCCCTGACATAAGGGATTTTGCAATACGAACAAAAGTTATTGCATCCGTCTTGAATTTTAATCAAAGAACGCGTGTGCAATCCTAAGTATTTTTTTGAAAGTGTATCATATCTTTTAAGATGCTTTATGGGATTTATGTCTATAACCGGATAGTTATCTTCCGGCATTTTCAGGTATTTGAGTATACTATTCTTTTCTTTATTCCCTAAAATAAAATTTATGCCTTCTATATGCTTTAAATCATTACTGCATGACTGTGCGGAACAGCCGGTAACTATAATTTTTGCACTGCTATTCTGATTTATGGCTTTCCGAATCATTTGTTTGGATTTTCTCTCTGCTTCCCGTGTAACCGTACAGGTATTTATGATATAGATATCCGCTTTTTCCTTAAAATTGACAACATGGTACCCATTTTCCTGTAGTAGATTTAAAAGAGCTTCGGTTTCATATTGATTGACTTTGCAGCCGAGTGTTTTAAAAGCTACTTTAATGACTATTCCTCCCGTGTTTTTTATTCAATATAATAATAATAGTTGAAAACAGACATGGCAAAAATGGCTGCTGTTTCACTTCTTACAACATATTCCCCCAAACTAACCGGAAAAACATTGGCTTCACGGGCTAATTGCATTTCTTTCTCTGAGAATCCTCCTTCGGGCCCGATGAAATAAATCATATTTGAGGGTTTTTTACTTTTTTGCAATACTTCTTTTATGTTATGCACATTTTCTTCTTCCCAGAAAATCATTGACCAATCATAATAACAGTTTTTATGTAATAGTGCTTTGAATGAAATAATGGGTTGTATTTCGGGAACATGCATCCTTTCAGACTGTTTACTCGCCTCCAATGCTATTTTCTGCCATCTTTCCTGTTTTTTTTCGGCGCTTTTTTTCCCTACAAGAGGGATTGTTCGTGAAGAAGTAAAAGGAATAATATCATGAATACCCAATTCTGTGGCTTTTTGGATAACAAAATCCATTTTATTCTTCTTCAAAAGGGCTTGTGCAAGAGATATTTTTAAAGGAGATGATTTTGATAAATGATTAAATGTATGGATAATTTTGCAGCAGATATTTTCTTTTTCGATGTTTTCAATTTTTACAAGATATCTATTTTTTATTCCGTCAGTAATCAGTATTTCATCCTTTTCTTTGTGCCTCAAGGATTTAGTGATATGCTTTGCTTCACTCCCGGATATAGTAACTATCTTTTTTTTCTCATCAATATTTTCCGGTGAAACAAAAAAAAGAGGCATGTCTGCTTTTTACCTTTCTTTATATAATCCAAGTTTTATACAAAAGCATCTTTTATCTTATCTAAAAAACCTTTTTCCCCGATCTTTTTCATATCTTCTCCGTTTAGTTTAGCAAATTCAAATAATAATTGTTTTTGTTTTTGACTCATTTTTTTGGGTGTTTGTACGATGACTTTTACATATTCATCTCCCCTATGTTTGGTTCCTAATTTATAAACGCCTCTCCCTTTTAGTCTAAAAACTGTATTAGACTGGGTGCCAGCTGGTATTTTCATGGAAATATTATCTTCTAAAGTAGGAACAATTTCTTCGCCACCCAAAGCCGCTTTTACAAAACTAATTGTATGTGTACATGTGACATCAATACCATCACGTGAAAATATTTTATGTGGTTCAACGTAAATAATAATGTATAAGTCTCCGGATGGTCCGCCTTTTTCACCGGGTTCACCCATTCCTGACATCCTTAATCTGTGACCGGTTTCAACGCCTGCCGGTATCTTCACTTTCACTACTTTATTTTTCTTAATTTTTCCCGAACCTTTACATTGTTTACAGGGTTCTTTGATGATTTTTCCTTCACCGCCACATCTTGGGCATGTTTGAACATTCACAAATTGGCCAAATACTGTATTTTGTGTATTTCGTACTTCTCCAGAACCCTTACAACTCGGGCAGGTTTCGACGGAAGTTCCAGGTTCTGCACCGCTACCTTTACATTTTGAACATGTTTCCCAAGTCGGTATTTCTATCTTTGTTTCTTTTCCAAAGGCAGCATCATGAAAGCTTACTTTCAGGTTATATCTTAAATTTGCACCTTTACGTGCCCGCGAACCTCCGGATTGCCGGCCAGTTCTTCCACCAAAAAATGACTCGAATATGTCTCCGAAATCACCAAAATTACCAAAATCAGCACCACCTCTTCCCTGGAAATCGCGAAAATTAAAACCACCGACACCATCAGCTGAACCATATTGGTCATACCTTGCTCTTTTTTCCGAGTCACTTAGAACCTGGTAGGCTTCATTTATTTCTTTAAACTTAGCTTCGGCATCCTTATTGGATGAGTTTCTATCCGGGTGATATTTTAGTGCCAATTTTCTATAAGCTTTTTTAATTTCATCAATAGGAGCATTTTTTTCTACTCCCAATGTTTCGTAATAATCTTTTTTTGCCAATTATTTTTCCCCTTTGTTAGTCGTTAGTGATTTAGTCGTTAGTGAATAGTGAATAGTCGTTAGCTAAAACTGCCTAAATATTTTTATTCTTCGCATAATATGAGTTTTTACCTTTCTATTATAAATAAATCAATTTATCTATAATTTGCCAATTTAGTAGTTTTATTAATCAAAGTATTGATAAATCAGAGAATTAACCAATTTTTAGTTATTGATTATTTAAATATTAAGAACAACATCAATGATATCATATCTAAAAAATTGATGCTGTTCTTAATTTGTTATTAAATTGATACTACACGTTGAAAAAAGTTATTTTACAATACTTGTCAATTACTCATCTTTTTTTTCTTCATCTTTTTCTACTTCGAAATCAGCATCGACAACTTTTTCTTCGCCCTCATTTTTCGCTTCTTCTTTTGTTTCTTCGGCAGTTTCACCTTGCGCCTGATCCTGTTGTTGGCTCTGTTCGGCAGCTGTTTTTTTGTAAATTTCTTCCGCTAGCTTATGAGATGATTCAGTCAGCTTTTCAATGCCTGCTTTTATATTTTCCAAGTTGTCTTCTTCCATGGCTTTCCTGAGAGTTTTAATATCTTCCTCTACTTTACTCTTTTCTTCTTCGCTCAGTTTATCGCCGGAATCTTTCATGGTCTTTTCTATCGAGTAGATCAAATTATCTGCTTTATTTTTTTGTTCAATTTTTTCTTTTATTTTTTTGTCTTCTTCAGCATATTTTTCGGATTCTTTCACTTTTTTCTCAATTTCCTCATCGCTTAATCCGGTTGATGCAGTAATTGTAATTTTCTGTTCTTTGCTGGTGCCAAGATCTTTTGCTTTAACATTCAGGATGCCACTGGCATCAATATCAAAAGTCACTTCAATTTGAGGCATCCCTCTCGGAGCTGGTGGAATTCCTACTAACTGGAATTTTCCAAGACTGGTATTATCTCTGGCCATAGATCTTTCACCCTGTAAGATGTTAATATCTACCGCATTTTGATTATCTGCTGCTGTAGAAAATATTTGACTTTTGGTAGTCGGTACTGTCGTGTTTCTATCAATAAGCCGTGTTGAAACACCACCCAAAGTTTCGATTCCCAATGATAAAGGTGTTACATCAAGTAATAGAACATCCTTTACATCACCCTTTAAGATACCTGCCTGAATGGCTGCGCCAATGGCAACGACTTCATCCGGATTTACGCCTTTATTTGCTTCTTTATTAAAAATATTTTTTACGGTCTCCTGAACTTTTGGCATTCTTGTCTGTCCGCCCACCAGGATAACTTCATCAATATCTTCTGCTTTTAATTTTGCATCTCTAAGTGCTTTTAAGCAGGGTTCTATGGTGTCTTCAATCAAATCAGCAGTCAGCTGTTCTAATTTTGAACGTGATAGCTTGACATTCATATGCTTCGGACCACTGGCATCTGCCGTAACAAAGGGTAAATTAATATCCGTTTCCATGGATGTTGATAATTCACATTTTGCCTTTTCCGCGGCTTCTTTTAGTCTTTGTAAGGCCATTTGATCTTTTTTCAAATCAATGCCGTTTTCCTTTTTAAAGCCATCGACAAGCCAGTCAATAATTCTCAGGTCAAAATCATCACCGCCAAGAAAGGTATTTCCATTGGTTGATTTGACTTCATAAACGCCCTCTTTTCCGATTTCCAGAATAGAGATATCGAAAGTGCCACCTCCCAGGTCAAATACTGCGACTTTTTCGTCTTTCTTCTTTTCCAGGCCGTAAGCCAGTGCTGCTGCAGTTGGTTCGTTTATAATCCTTAATACATTCATTCCGGCAATTTTTCCGGCATTTTTAGTAGCTTCCCTCTGATTATCATTAAAATAAGCAGGTACTGTAATAACAACATCTGTTACTTTTTCTCCCAGATGGTCTTCAGCGGATAGTTTGAGTTTTTGCAGAATCATCGCTGAAATTTCCTGAGCACTGTATTTTTTACCATTTGCTTCTATTATTACATCAGTATGTTCGCCGACGGATAGTTTGAAAGGTAAAAATTTCTTTGCTCTTTGTATTTCTTCATCGTTATATCTTCTTCCAATCAATCTCTTCACGGAAAATATAGTATTTTCCGGATTGGTAATCGCCTGTCTTTTTGCCAGTAATCCAACCAATCTTTCTCCTTTTTTAGTAAATGCAACGATGGAAGGTGTCGTTCTTCCTCCTTCTGCATTCTCTATAATGGTTGGTTTACCGCCTTCCATGGCAGCAACTACCGAATTAGTTGTTCCTAGGTCAATGCCTATTATTTTTCCCATTTCTGTTTCCTCCTATATTGAAATTATTAAAAATTAATTTTATTTTTGCTGTTCTTTTTCTTTTACAGAAACAGCAACTTTTACCATTGCTGCTCTTAAGACTTTTAATTTAAAAAAGTAACCTTTTCTAAATTCTTCAGTGACAATATCTTCTGAATATTTATCCGATTCCTCTCTCATCACTGCTTCATGTATCGATGGATCAAATTTTTCATGAAGGGATTTAATCGGTTTTACGCCTTCTTTTTTTAGAACTTCAAAAAAATCTTTCAATACATTTTTTAAGCCTTCTCTGATAGCTTTGATATTTTTTTCATTTTTAGTAGAATCCAAAGCCCTTTCCAGATTGTCCACCACTACTAATAGATTTTTCAGCAAACCCTGGTTGGCATATTCAATAAAATCCAGTTGCCTCTTTTCCTGTCGTTTTTTATAATTATCGAATTCAGCTTGTAACCTTAAAATCTTTTCCAAAGATTCTTTGTAATATTGTTCATTATTTTTAGCGATTTCTTCGATTTCCGATAGTTCTTCTTCTAAATCTATAATTTCCTTTTCTTTGTCTTTAAGGTTTTTAATCAAATCTTCCTTCCTGATGATAGTGTGTTTCTTTTCACCCGGTTTCTCTCTTTTTTCTTTTTTGTCAATTTTCTTTTCTTTATCAAACATTTTTGCTCCCTCGGATTGGTTTATTCTAATAATCTGATAATATTTCACTTAGTTTGTCAGAAATGTACTCAGCAATAGAAATCATTCTGGGATAATCCATTCTTGTCGGTCCCAATATCGTAATTGCACCGGCAGGTCTTCCTTTTATACGATATTTACTGGTAATCAAACTACAATTTTGAATTTCTTTCTGCTTGTTTTCACTTCCGATAGTGATCTTGGTACTTTCTGTATCTAATTCCTTTTTAATGACTTTTAGTAAAATATTTTCCTTCTCAATGAATGAAAGAATATAATTTAGGCTATCAACTTTTTGGAATTCAGGTTTTTTCATGATGTTTACTCTTCCATTCAGATATATTTTATTTTCCAGGTATTGGAAATCAAAACATTCCTCTAATAAATTATGTATTAATTTAAACCTTTTTTGAAAATAAAGGATTTTTTCCAGTTCATTAACCAGCATTGAGTTTAAGTCAATTAAATTAATTTCATTTTTTTCTAATTCACTATTGATATAATTTGAAAGGTAATTTAAATTTTCCCTATCTATTTCTCCGGAAATACTGATGACTTTCTGATAAATCATTCCCGTATCGGTAACGATGACAGCAAGAATCCTATGCCCGCCTATGCCCACAAACTGCACATGTTCTACATGATTATCGTAGATAACTGGTCCCATCACTACTCCGATGTTATTAGTCAACTTAGATAATAATTGAGAAGTATTTTTCATCATTTCTTCCATTTCCTTATTTTTTCTGTAAATATTGATGATTAATTTTTTCTCTGTTTCATCTAAATATCTCTTCTGCATGAGATGATCCACATAAAATCTGTATCCCTTATCCGTCGGAATTCTGCCAGCCGAAGTATGTGGATGCGTCAAATATTCATATTTTTCCAATATGGAAAGCTCGTTTCTAATCGTTGCAGAGCTCAGATTCAATTTATATTCACTGGCAAGTACACTTGAACTTACCGGTTCTGCAGTTGTAATATAGCGATGCACAACTGCTGATAATATTACTTTTTTTCTTTCACTTAATTCCATTTTATTATCCTTTTTAGCACTCTCACTATGAGAGTGCTAATTTCCTTAAATAAGATACCACTAAGGGTCCTATTTGTCAAGATATCATGAAAAATATTTTCTAAGCACTACGCACTACATTATTAAAATATTTTGGTGTTATAGATACAACCCGGCAGAACACCCTGTCTAATTCTTTATATTGGTATACTTATCAATCGATAAATTCCTGGAATACCTGATTTGCAAGTAAAATACCCTTTTCACTTAAACGGCAGGAACTTTCATCTTCTTCTATCATATTAGATTTTTTTAGACTTTCAATCTGTTCTCCAAATATTTCATGAATATCGGTTTTAAAACGTCGTTGAAATTTGTAATAATTAACGCCGTCTTTTGTTCTCAACCATAAGATAACGGTCTCGCTCATTTTTTTCTTTAAAGAAAGTTTTTCTCCCCGGAAAATGGGAACTTTTCCCCCGGATAATGCATCTATATAATCGCGGGGATTTTTAACATTGCCATACCTGTATCCCCTGATATATGAAAATGCTCCGGCTCCTATACCCAGGTATGGAAGATTGTCCCAGTAGATTTGATTATGAACTGAACGATTATCCT
>CBFCZX010000027.1:0-14099 GCA_965602765.1 uncultured Atribacterota bacterium
AATAGAAAAGGTTTTATTTTTCTCATTTTTGTTCCGGAGTCAATTTTCTTTCTTCTATTCCAATTGAGAAGGAGCTCTTTTCAGAAAAAAAGAAAGTTGTTTTATTGAATTATTATTTAACCCAACCAAGTATAAAAAATGTCATTTCTTTATTATTAAAAACTCTAGGAAGGTTTTTATATGAGCTTTTCATTTATAAGAAAATTATTTGGTAAAAAAGAAGCGGATTCTTCTGAAATTTTGTGGATTTATTCTCAATGTGATAAATGTGGAGAAAAATTCAGAACTTTAATCAGAAAATATAATGACCTCACTCCAACCTATAAAAATGAAGGTCCGGCATTTATTCTCAAAAAAGAACTAATCGGAGCTTCCTGTCCTAACCGAATTAATCTGCATCTGAAATTCAATCACAATTATCACAAAATTTCTGAAGAGATTAGCGGAGGTCATTTTATTTCCAAAGAAGAATATCAATCATGATTACCTGATATGCAGTTCAATACTAATTCCCCAATATCACACCCTACGTTTCTGGAGATTAGCGGACATTTCGCTTTGAATAAGAAAAATATAGGTTTATTTTCTTCGGAGAGTGATTCATAATTACCCTGACCTTTACTGATGATAAGTTTTGCATCTCTGTATAATCTAAGAAACTCTTCCGAACAATACTTCAGTAGTGTGCCGGGGGCATCTGTCCCATTTGAAATAATTTTAGCATACTTATCGATACCACAAAAAATCGCGTCTTCTAACAATGCATCATTAATAATTGGTTGATCTTTTACGACATAGGTCACTTTTTTATTATGTCTTTCCACCAATTCTTCAATTAACAATCTATCAAATAATACTTCACCGGCATTGTCAGCTAGAAAAACAATGTGTTCCACCTTTTTCAGGGCATCCTTAAATAATTCATACTTAAAAACATAGGGATTATGCTCATATTTAACCGATAGATCTCCCTGAAAAAATTTATTGATTTCTTCTTCAACATTAAAATAATTCTTTGCGCCATAATCAATAATGTTTCCGATAATAGAAAGCTGAGCTGCTGATAAAAGACTATCCTCAGAATCTTCTATTCTATTTTTTAATTTAGAGTACATTTTTAAAGCCATTAAATTGCTATTTTTTTTAAGCTTTTTATAAGGGTCTTTTACATTTAACATCCTTCTTACCAGTTGATGTATTATTCTTATCATTTTCGGAGGACTATCTGTTAAGGAGAGTTCCGGTATTAATTTTGATACTTCATCTATAATTTCTTTTTGTTTTTTTATACCAACTCCGGCAAGCACACTCGCATCTAAAGCTTGGGTAAAAAAACAGGGTATGCATTCTAAATAAGTTTTCATCTGATTAATATTAGCTCCTGATAGTTTTTTTGATATTCATTTTATTACCTTCTACCTACATATCTTCCTAATCCAAAATAGGCACCATGGACATAAAACAAGGGATCTATTCTTCCTTTCTGTTTTGCAAAATCTTTGATATAAAATTCACGATCAATAGAAACGGATAATACTTCTCCGACAAAAATTACTCTTGTTTTACTCACTTCATAAATACCGGATAACTTACATTCAAAATGACTTCCGCATTCATCTATTAATGGAGGTTTTACCTGAAAAGCCGGTTTAGGAGTGAGCCGGGTCTTTTCAAATTCATCAATTTCCGCTGGGAATTTTACTGCCGATAAATTTACTTTATCCAAAATTGCGGTTGACGGCACATTTAGGACAAATTCTTTTGTTTCCAAAATGTTTTTATATGTGTCTCTATCTTTATCTGAACCGACAGCATAAATAAGTGGATGATGGGAAACCGGCATAACCATTCCATACGGAGCAATATTCTTTACACCTTCTTTGCTTATGGTGGAAATGAGATAAACAGGAATCCCCGGGGATGCCACTGGTGAATCTTTAAATGGAATTTCTATCTTTTTCAATTTTTTTTCCTCTTTTAAAAAGATTTTAAGTATTTAGAGGTGGTTATCAATTTTCTTTTGCCATTTTATAATTTCTAATGGTTAAATATTTTTCCATAAAGATAGAAGATAATACAACCAGGGGTAAAGAAACCAATAATCTCACTATGCTGAATTTTATTCCCAGAAAAGACATTTCAAATAAAGTCATAGGTATCCTACAGATTGCCGCAGCACTAATATAGGTAAAAATAATGCTTAGTCTTGCTCCTTTATTATATAGTGAATAAGCTACAGGT
This sequence comes from uncultured Atribacterota bacterium, assembly GCA_965602765.1. GTDB lineage: Bacteria > Atribacterota > Phoenicimicrobiia > Phoenicimicrobiales > Phoenicimicrobiaceae > JAYEGH01. The sequence continues at coordinate 2,242 of CBFCZX010000027.1, forward strand.
AAAGCAACAATCAATCCTCCGGCAATTGTTCCGGCAAATAGAATAATCCAAATATAACCTTTAAACCCGGTTTCTTTGCCCAAATGTTTTTCGATTAGCTCTCTTTTTATCCAAACTTCAAATAGTCCAATCAGAATAAAGGCACATGGTAATATTTTAATCATATAGGTTAAAAAAGAAAATAAATGAAAAGCAATCTTTTTCCCCGGCATATAACCTATAAGAAAAGAAATCGTCAAAAAAATAAAATATAAACCTACAAAAATAATTTTTATTCTATTATTTTTTTCCATTAAAATAATTCCCCAAATATTATTCCGGTCGCCAATGCAACTATAATAGCAATAAAAAAGCTCAATATGTTTCTCATTATGGTCACCTTCAATCCAAAATACTCCCTTTCGATAGGGAAAGTGATAATTCCTACCATCATCAAGGTAGTGGTAAATGCAGATAAAACCATATAAGAGACTCCCTTAGCCAATAAAATGCCGGATAAGGGAAATGCTACAAATCCGGGCATTATCGTGATTGAGCCAATTAGCGAAGCTAAGAATAGGCTCAATGCTTTGCTGCTATGACTGAGATAACGGGAGATAATCTCATCAGGAAAAAGGAAAAGAACTATTGAAACAAATATAAGCATGACAGTGAAAGCAGGTGCAATTTTCTTAAATTTTTTTAAAGCAATCCTTATTGCTCTAAAAGTCTTTTGTTTGTTTAAAATAAAAGATATTAATAAAATGAAACCGGTTAGCAAATAGGTCACAATCATATTATTTTCTCCCGTTTTATATCTCCAATTTTTTATTAATTGTCCCATCAGGAAGCATGTTATCGGGATGATATCGTCCTTCCTCTTCCATTTTTCTTCGAACACATTGTGAGTAATTACCTTTACAATAAGCATCAATCCATGTTTTATCCAATTTTCCCTCTTCAAAAAATGTTTTCATCGGACAAATATAATACCATTTACAAATTAATTTTTTTCCCATATAGCAAATTTCCTTTAAAAATAGATAAAATACTTTTTTATTCCAAATATTTAGTAAAGAATTTATGAGATTTCTTACAATGAATAATTAATTACATTTACAATTTTTTATTTTCCCTTATCTATGAATCCTTTTATCTGCTGAATGAATTAACTCATTTATGTTGCGTGGATTTTTTAGATTAAATAGGAAAAATCAATGGTAAAGTTTATATAATATTTTTCGATTGTCTTTTTCTTTATTTTTATACTTTTCTCTGTAACTACCTCACTTTCACATCAGTGAGATAAAATAGTATTAAGAAGCATTCAGTTTACTCAAGATGGAGCTTAATCTATTTTTTGATAATGGCTTTTACAATTCTATTGAAAATTTGTGCTGTTTCAGTATCTTTATACTGGCAGATATATGGTTTACCTTCATCTGCTGCGATAACAATATTTAAATCAATGGGAATTTTCCCTAAGAAAGGCAGATTAAATTCTTGAGCTGCTTCTTTACCACCACCCGATTTAAATAAATCAATATTTTTACCGCAATGAGGACATTTTAATCCGCTCATGTTCTCTATAATGCCTAAAATGGGTATCTTTAAATTTTTTAGAAAGTTCACACATTTACGTGAATCTAATAGAGCAACACTCTGCGGAGTGGTAACAATTATCCCTCCCTCTAATTCCGGAATCAACTGACAAATCGATAAAGGTTCATCTCCTGTTCCTGGTGGAGAATCTATGATCAGGTAATCTAGATTACCCCATTGCACTTCCCCTAAAAACTGTTTTAAAGCCATCATCTTTAAAGGTCCTCTCCAGATAAGCGGTGCATCGGATGTTTCAATCAATGAAGCCATGGAAACAGCAACTAAATTTGGAGAGACGCTCATCGGAAGAATACCTTCCGGACTTCCCTGTAATCTCTTTCCCTCAAAACCCAACATTTTAGCCACAGAAGGTCCATGCAGGTCAGCATCAAGGATACCGACTTTATAATCCTTTTCACTTAGAGAACAGGCTAAATTAACCGCTACTGAACTTTTCCCTACACCACCTTTATTGGAAAGTACTAAAATTTTATATTTTATCTTAGACATATTATCTTTAAGCTGATTATCAAGCTTTTTACCTTGAGCCATTTTTTCATGCTTCTGCTGATTTTCTCTTTTCATATTGTCGTTTACGTTTCCTGTCATTTTTTCCTCCTAAATATTTCTCTTAATTAAAACAAATGGACATATAGCAATTTATTGAATCGCCACTGCCCTTTTTCAAATTATTTTATGATTTATTTTAATAAACTGAATAATTTTTAAAGCATTGTAATCCTATAATTATTCAACTTTTCTTTTTTTTAGTTATTTCATATAACTTCTCTCACCAAATATTAGAGTGCCAATTCTTACAATATTTGCTTTCTCTTCAATGGCAATTTGAAAAGAATTCGTCATCCCCATTGAAAGGTCATTCATTTCAACATTGGGCAATTCTTTCGCCTTGATTTCGTCGAAGAGCTTTTTAGTTTCTTTAAAATACGGACGGGAATCTTCCGGATTTCCAAAAGGAGGACCCATGGTCATCAAACCCTTTACTTTTATATGAGATAGGAGTGAAATCTCTTTGATTAAATCAAGTGCTTCTTCTGGTAATACTCCGAATTTTTGCTCTTCTCTCCCACTATTGATTTCGATAAGTATGGGCATTATTTTAGATATAAGTATACATTTTTCATTAATTTCTCTTGCAAGCGGATATGAATCTACGGTTTCAATCATATCAAATATTTTTACGGCTTTTTTCACTTTGTTTTTTTGTAAATGACCGATAAAATGCCATTTTACTTTATTCCCAATGGTTTCAAATGCTTTTTCTGCTTCCTGAATATAATTTTCACCGATTGTTTTAACGCCCGCATGAATTGCTTCTTCAATTTCTTCCGAACTTCTGGTTTTGGCTGCAGCAACCAATCTGACACCAGCGGGTAATTTATCCATGATTTTTTTTATATTTTCTTCAATATTTTTCATCTAAGTTTCATCCTGAATTCATAATTTAGCTTTTAACTAGGGAATAGTTTTTTAAATGGATTTTAATATTTTCAGATTATATTCTACTATTATTCATTTTTAATTACAATGTAAATTGCTATTTCTAACCTATAATGTCAATTATTTTAAGAGTAATAAAATACCTAAAGGCGAAAATAGATTTTAATTAGTCATAAAAATTCAATATAATAAATAGATTGATTTTAAAAAAACATTTGACTATTTTTTTAACTAATTATAATGAATTAAAAAAATTGAGTATCATTTAGAAAATCATTTTTTATTTAGAAAAGTGCTCATCTGGTTAAATTTTTAATGGTGTATTTAAAAATAATCAAGCCCTATTTTTAGATATTATATTAATTTATCCAATTATTTAAACTTCCTTAAATAGAATTTGTTTCCCATATATTCTGATTCTATCAATTTATTTTGCATTAGTAGTTCTTCGATAATGGCCCAATCGGCATTTGCTCTTTTCAAGAAATCTTGAAGCGCATCTTTTCTCATAGGGTGGACTGACGTGATACTTAATATATCCTCATCTACTTTACCTGTAAATGCAAAAGCATTTCCTTCATAACCGATAAGATATTCCACCTGACTTAATTTTTCTTTTAGGATGTAATAACTTTGATTGACCACTTCTTCGGAAGGGGACTGCACCCAACTGTCAGCCGGTGGTCTAATTGGTAAAGATAAATAGGCACAATTTGGTTTTACGTTCACTAAGAAATCAGCAACTTTACTGATATTCTGACTATCATCATTTATATCTTTAATCAACATGGTTTCAGTAATTAATTTCCCCTTGTAATGACCGGCAAAATTTAGAATACCTTCCAAAATAGATTTTAAATTAAGATTTCGATGCGGGTGGTTAACGCTACGCCAGGTACTTTCTTCAACTGAATCAATTTTTAGAGAAACCAGGTCTGCTTCCATTAAATTTTCTCTTATTTCTTTATGGTCGATAAGGGAGGCATTACTGATGACGGCAATTTTTATGCCTAAAGATTTCATTAGTTTGATTTGCTGACCTAAATTAATATCTAAAGTAGGCTCACCATCAGAGACAAAAGTCAGATAGTCGATTGATTCATTTTTTTCAATGCTTCTTTCTACTTTTTCCCGAACTTCATTGAATATTTGTGAAGGAAAATAAAAACTTTGCGGATTTATCATCATCTTAGAAGTTTTCCCAACTTGGCAATATACACAAGAATAGCTACATATTTTTGGTGGAATATTGTTGATGCCCAAACTACGCCCCAAACGCCTTGAGGGGATTGGTCCAAAGATAATCATATTATCTCCTTTACATAATTATTAAGCAATTGAGCTTATGGTTATAATTAACTTACTTTTACTTGTATTTCTCCCCAGATTTCCTTTATCTCTTTTGAAATCGAGTTATCACTATATTCTACTACCGGTAATCCTTTTACCATGGCTTCAGTTATTAAATTATCAAAATGAATTTTCCCAGCTACAGACACATTGTTTTTCTCACACCAATTCTCTATTTTTATAGTATTTTCTAAATTAATGTTAAATTTATTAATAACTACCATCATCTCTATGCCAAAATGCTGGCCAACTTTTACCACTCTTTGTAAATCATGTAAACCTGAAAGTGTAGGCTCGGTAACTATAACTGCCAAATTTGCACCGGTAAGTGTTGCTATTAAAGGGCAACCGATTCCCGGTGGTCCGTCCACAATGATTAATTGCGAATTATTATTTTCGGCAATTATTCGGGCATTTTGACGCACTAAAGTTACGAGTTTTCCCGAATTTTCTTCTGCGATTCCCAATCGGGCATGAACCAAAGGCCCGTATTTTGTTTCAGAGATATACCATTCTCCGCAATGGTTTTCTTCCATTTTAATTGCCTCTACCGGACAAATCCTGGAACACAATCCACATCCCTCGCAAGATACCAAATCAATAGTAACTTGACCATGAACTGTTTTAATTGCATCGAAACGGCAGACTTCCTGACATCGTCCACAATTGGTGCATTTTTTCACATCCATATTAGGGATGATACCGGCATAAAATTGGTGAGTTTCTTTTATTTCCGGATGAAGTAAAAGGTAAAGATTGGATGCGTCTACATCGCAATCTCCCATTACTTTATTCTTTGCCAATGAAGCAATGCTGGCTGCAATAACAGTCTTTCCTGTTCCACCTTTACCGCTAATAATCACGATTTCTTTCATTCAAACTACCTCAATTCTTATCATAGCAGAACCATAGCCAAATTTTTGATTAGGATCTGCCTACTGTTCCTTTTTGTAAAATGATCTCTCATTCTCATATCTTTAATTCTTTTTTACAATTTTTTGCATAAGCTGGATAAATTTATTTTCATAAAATGAATTTATTTGCACGATTGGAATACCTTTAGAATAAGCAACTGCAATCTCTTTATCCAATGGAATCGAAAGTAAAATGGGTATGTTATTATTTTTACAATATTCCTCTACTTTATGGTCACCAACATCACACTTGTTTAAAACTACTCCATGAGGAATTTCAAGTTTTTTCAAAACCTCCACAGCTAATATAAGATCATGTAATCCAAAAGGAGTCGGCTCAGTAACCAGTAGCGTGTAATCGCTTTCTTTTACAGCTTGAATGACCGGGCAGGATGTTCCCGGTGGTGCATCGATTAGAGTAATTGTATCATTTCCATTTTTTGTATCATTTTTATTAATTTTCTTTTTGATTTCTCTGATAATTGGAGGAGCCATTGGTTCTCCAATGTTTAAACGACCGTGAACAAAGTGAATGGATTCGGCTCTACCTTCCTCTAAGATTCCTATTTCTTTCCCCTCTTCACTAATTGCCTTCTCCGGACAAAGTAACATACAAGCTCCGCATCCGTGACATAAGCCGGGAAACACCAATACTTTGTTCTTGGTCACTGCGATAGCATTGTATACGCAAACTTCTGCACATTTTCCGCAATGATTACATTTTGTATCATTAATTTTTGGAATAGCTATGTCTACCGATTCCACATTTGAAATCTTAGGCTTTAAAAATAGATGCGCATTAGGTTCTTCGACATCACAATCCAAATATTGTACATTTCTCTTTTTATCTTTTGCTAATACTAGAGCAAGATTTACCGCAATGGTTGTTTTCCCGGTTCCACCTTTCCCGCTTGCTACTGAAATTATCATTTAGTTCTATCCTTCCCTTTTGTTCTACTGTCTTACCATCATGGTATTACACTTGGGACATTTAATACTTGTACAGGGAGCCCCTACTTGATGAGATACTATCGTTCCGCAATTAGGGCAAACACAATTGCCACCTACACCGATTCCTCCGCCACCGCGACGTCCCTGTCCGGCACCTCTTCCTAATCCTCGTCCGGTTCCCGGACCTTTTCCGCTTGGACCCGTTCCGTCTCCTCTAGGCATTTTCCTACCTCCTTGTATTTTATCTAATCATTTTTACCGATAAAATAATCAATGATATAGATTTCAAAATTTATTTATCCTTTAAAATTTATATTACTTTAAAACCTTTATTTTTTTAATGTTGATGATGCTCTTCATTTGGGTGATCACATTCTTCCTTATCCAATCCATATCCCTTTCCTATCCCCGGTTTACATGAAGACTCACCCGTTTCTAATTTTCCTTGGGAAAATTTTTCTATTACTTCGTTAATTTTACCTGTAACTCCTACTATTGGGGTAATTTCTTTTTCGGCAAATAGACTTTGGGCCCTCATACCCATTCCTCCACAAATAATAATTCTAGCACCACGTTCAGCCAGAAATTGAGGTAAAAACCCGGGATGATGACCTGGGTTACTTATTTCTTCTATCTTTAAGACTTTTCCATCAGTTATTTCCGCAATGGTAAAGGAAGGACATCTTCCAAAATGTGCAGATACAAAACCTGAATCTGTAGAAATTGCTATTTTCATTTTTTTACTCCGTTTCCTTAAATTTTTCTACTTCATGCCCGAATGAGCAGAAGTGTTGGCTCCGGATATTTTTTTATATTCTCCGGATTTGAATTTATCTATCGCTTCCTGAATCGTCCCGCTAACCCCAGCAACTATTTCTATGCCTGCTGCATTCAGGGTTTGAAATGCATTAGGTCCACAATTTCCGGTTAATACAGTTTTAACCCCTTTATCAGCCATCATTTGACCTGATTGAATTCCAACACCTCCCATTCCCTGGGCGTTTGTATTTTCTATTGCTTCAAATTGATTCGAATCCGTATCAAATATTATAAAAAAACGACACCTACCGAATCGAGGGTCCACTTTATCTTCTAAATTTTTCCCCACAGATGTAACCGCTATTTTCATTTTTCTTTCCTCCGGTTTTTTTATTTTATTGATTTTATGAGATCAGTAATATATATTTTTTTCACTTTTTAAATTAAATAATTTTTTATTAATCTTATAAAAATTTCGTATTTTTTAGAAATTTAATAACTCACTTTATTGAATCAGGTAATTTAAAATCCGAGTTATTTTTTATAAAATTTTTATTTATTTCAAATTTTGTTGCAATTTTTGTTAAGTGAGAATTATTGTATTTTTTCTTCATTTTTGACAACAATATTTTGGATTATTGCATGATTTTCCTACAATCCCCACTTTCTTACCTGCTTTTGAAGTTGTAGGATAATCATTTTTATAAAATCCCGAACCTTTAAGGATAAATCCAATATTTTCACTAATTATTCTTCTTACATTTCCCTTGCATTGAGGGCAAAATTCAATAGGCTTGTCATTCATATTTTGACGTTTTTCAAATCGGTAATTGCACTCAATACATTTATATTCGTAAATCGGCATTTTGTATCTCTTTTATCGTTAAAGTTTTATAACTCTTGGTAGAAGATATATATCTTCTACCAAGAGTTATAATATGCTTTTTTATTTCTTTTCACTTTTTTCCAATTCTGCTATACGTTTATTAATGACTTCCATTTGTTCCTTTAACATATTGGCTTCATTCGTCAACATTCCAATTTCCTGTTTCGGTTCCATAGAAGGTTGATAATAACTACCGCCATATACCGGTGGATTATAATAGGGAACTTGATTGGCATATCCAAATCTGAATCCTCGACCATAACCTCTACCATAGCCTCTGCCATAACCTAAGCCCATACCCATTCTACCTCCATAGGAATGCGCAAAACCCGGTGTAGAATAACCTGCACAATATCCTGCTGCCCTTCCGGTCAATGGACCAAACCCTCTTGGACCTGTTCCGTCTCCTCTTGGCATACTTTTCATCTCCTTTCTATTTTGTTTATTTAATATTGGTTATAATTTTTAAACATTATTAATAAAATTAATGCAGATAGATAATCAGTCAATTTTTTCCCGAACATTTATCGCACAAACCATAAAATTGAACTTTATGACTTTTTATTTCAAAATTATATTTTTTAGAAAGTGTTCTTTCTGTTCTTTTAAAAAGCTCTAATTCTTCATCAATAAAATCTGTGTAATCTATTACCCTACCACATTTTGTACATATTAAATGATGGTGATGATGCACAGGTTCTTTTGAACCACGGGTCAGTTCATATCTTGCTCGTCCGTCACCAAAATCAAGTCTTGCAACCAAACCCATATTCACCAGTAAATCTAAAGTTCTGTAAACCGTAGCAAGTCCAATAGCCGGATAAACATGATGTACTCCCATATAGATATCTTCTGCGCTAAGATGTTCCTTAGATTCATCTAAGACCTGCAAGATAATTTCTCTCGGAATGGTCATTCGATAACCGCAGCCCCTAAATTCACCATGCCACCATCTAGGTGAGCCTTTTCCCCATCCTCTCTGCATTACACCAACATCTCCTATTGATAATGATTATCATTAACATAATATAACATATTGTTTCCTTTGTCAAATACTTATGATAATTAGATGAATAAATTTCAAATAATTTGAATTTTGTAAATAATATTCGAAATATTTAAGAAATATTTTTATTGATAAATCGGGGCATTTCATTTGCATATGGATTTGGAAGAATGATGAATTGTAAAATTATGAAAAAATAATTAGCTTAAATTTCGATTTTTTTATTTACTATATGCTCGTAGTTATGCACTTGCCTAATATACAAATCGAGTGATTGTTCCTAATAACAGTGCAATGATAAAGGTAAAAGCTATCGTAAATAGCGTTCTTTTACTCCCTATCTCTTTCCATAACACTGCTATTGTAGCCGCACAGGGAATATAAAAAATAATAAAAATGGTAAAAGTCATAATTTGTGTAGTCGACATTACCGATATGATATTATTTGTTCCCAGTGCTTGAATCAGCATTAACATGGAAAGTTCCTTGCGAAGTATACCAAAAACCAATGTTGTTCCCACTACAATCGGAAGACCAAGTAATAAAGTCAATGGTGAAAAAAATTTATTAATTAATACATCTGCCTTAAAATATTTAAGTAAACTTAAAATAGTGCTTCCTGCTACCAGTAAAGGCCAGGCAACGAATATGAATTCTTTCATCCTAAGCCAGGTTTTAGCCAAAGCAACTTTCAGAGATGGAATATGATAAGTGGGAATTTCCAATATCATTCCGGGCGTTACTTCCGGAAGCAAGTAAGACATGACTTTTCCCGATATAATAATGATAATAATATTTAGCACATAAACTGCTAACGCAGCCTGAGGACTAATGTAAAAAGCAACTAGAGCAAATATAATGGTCATCCGGGCTGCACAGGGAATCATCGTGGCAAGCACTGAAGCAATAAATCGGTCTCTCTCCGATTCAAGGATTCGCGTAGCCATAATTGCAGGAACAGTACATCCATAACCCAACATAAAAGGAATAATGGCTTTACCATGTAATCCGATCTTATGTAAAAATGCATCCAAAAGAAAGGCAATTCGGGGCAAATAACCCAAATCCTCCAGAAGCGCCAATCCAAAGAGAAACGGGAATAAATATGGCAAAACGATCGCTATCCCCCCGGCTAATCCCTGAATAATTCCACTGATGATTGAAAATGATAAAGTTCCCGAATCAATACTCTTTTCCACCAGAGGAATTAATCGGTAAAAATAATTCAAAAGAGGCTCTTCAATCATTTTTCCAACACTGAAAACCAAATTAAAAAATAAGTAAAAAATCAAGCCTAAAAATATATAACCCCAAAACGGATGCATCAAGACATTGTCTAGATAATCAATGAGGTTTTTATGCGGTTTTTCCAGTAAAACGACTGACTCATAGATATTCATAGATAAATGATGACGTTCTGAAGAAATGACAACATCGGAATGCCGGCCATGAGATTCTACAAGTAAATGCTGAAAATATTTTGCCTTCTTTAAAATATTTTTATCATTTACTTCTAAGCCTTCCATAAAAAAATTATCGTTTTCCAAATATTTTAGCGCTAAAAATCTGGTTGGAATTTTGGATTTTTGACTAGCTTCTTTTTTTTCAATTTGTTTGGAAAGCTGACTGATTACTTCTTCTATATCTTTGCTGAATTTTAACTCTTTCCCCGATTTTTTTTCTTTACCAGTCTGAATGGCCTCCGAAAAAAGTTCTTTAACCCCTTTCCCTTTTACAGCAACCGCCGAAACAACAGGCACACCAAGAATTTTAGATAATTTTTCAATATCGATTCGAATACCCTTACGTTTAGCTTCATCAATCATATTAAGACAAACAACCATAGGTAATTTAAGTTCTAAAAGCTGCAATGTAAGTTCAAGGCTTCTACTGAGCAGTGATGCGTCAAGAACATTAATAATAACATCTATGTTATTGTTTAAAAGGTATTTTCTTGCTTCAAGCTCAGCCAGGTCAAAAGAAGTTAATGAATAGGTCCCCGGTAAGTCTACCAATTCAATAATTTGCCCAAAAAATCTAAATTTAGATATTTCATATTTGACTGTTTTTCCGGGAAAATTCGAAGTTACTGCCTTGTATCCGGCAACATGATTGAATAGGGTACTTTTTCCGGAATTTGGCTGCCCCATAAGTGCGATTTTCATGACACTTCCTCCACTAAAATTCTACTTGCAATCCCCCTTCCCAAAGCAACTTGATTTCCATGAATTTTTATTAAAATCGGTCCTTGCATGATCGCACTTTTTTTTATCGTTAACATATCCCCGGGATGAATACCCAGACAACCCAAACGTTGCCTTACTCCCCAACCTCCGGAAACACTGATTACTTTTACCTTTTGATTTTTTTTAATTGTATCGAGAGTCATGGCCATAATAGTTATACTCCTCAATTGTAGTCAATTTTAATAGCATTCAAACTTTTTTATTGTTCAACACCATTCTCTTTTCTATTATCTGAAGGAAATTGATGAACATTCTTTACGTAATTAAACAAACATGTAACGGTTTCAGGTGAAACATCATGTTCAATTTTACAAGCATCCTTTTGTGAATTTTTTTCGCTTACACCGATAATTTTTAGAAAATCTACAAATAAATTATGGCGTCTCCTTATTTCTTTGGCTAATTTTCTACCTTTTTCGGTAAATGTAATACCTCCGTATTTTTCGTAGATAATAAAATGGTTTTCTTTCAATTTTTTAGTCATTTCCGACACACTTGGTCTTTTAACTTCTAATCTATCTGCAATATCTTTAGCCTTAATGTACCCTTTTTTATTCTGCAAATCCCATATTGCTTCCAGATAATCTTCCATATTTCGTGTAGCCATAAAAAAATCCTTTATATTTTAATTTTATTTAAATTCCTTCTAGATTTGCTATCCTATCATTATTAGGTATCCCTAACTTTTTATTATCATATCACTG
>CBFCZX010000028.1:0-13807 GCA_965602765.1 uncultured Atribacterota bacterium
CCATTAATCCATCACATACCTTGTTTGACGGTGATACAATTTTCTGTATGGCAACTGGTGAAGTGGATGCAGGAGTAAATGTAGTGGGTGCCATTGCTGCAGAAGTGATGGCTAAAGCAATTATAAATGCGGTAAAAAATGCAGAATCTCTTTTTGGATTGAAAAGTTACCGGGATATTGTGAAAAATTAACTAATTCATTGATTTAGCAATTTATCTGTTCATCGATTAACTGATTAGCTAGTTTATTAATTCATAAATTTATTAATTTACTATTGGCTAATTTGCTGATTTAGTTATTTATTATTTAACTAATTTTTAATTCACTAATTGAATGATCAATTGATTTGTTGTTTTTAGCTTAGTATTTTAAGCAACGTACTAGTGAACTAACACCAGATAATGCAAATTTGCTTTATTGAAATAAAAGCATTGCATGATATAATACAAGTATATTAATAAAAATTGGAGGAAAGAGATGGTTAATAAGAGAAAATTTAATTGGCCTATTCTTGGTTTAATTCTTTTGATAATCATAATTGTAAGCGGTATCGCTTCAATTTACATTGATGTCATCTGGTTTAAATCATTAGCATTTGTATCCGTTTTTTGGAAGATATTGATAACAAAAGGTATCGTTATTTTCTTTTTTGCAGCACTTTTTTTTGTATTGTCCTACATCAACCTCACTTTTGCCAGGCGTTTTGCACCGGAATTTCAGGTGGAAATTAATCAGGATGAATTTGTTAAACCGGAAATTCAGCTCTATCAAAGCCTGCAGAATATTCAGGTAAATAAGAAATTCGTACTTCTGTTTTCTTTAGTAGTAGCTCTTTTTATGGGATTTTCTGAAAGTGTTAGCTGGGAAAAGATATTAATTTATTTTAATCGGACTTCTTTTGGGATTGCTGACCCGATATTTAACAAGGATATTGGATTCTATATGTTTAACCTGCCGTTTTTAGAATTTTTCAGAAATTGGTTGTTTTTCTCTCTTGTCATCATCACTGTTGTTGTGGGAGCCATTTACGTTGTTAAAAAAGCAATCAAACTGGAAAACAAAAAAATAGAAATGGACGCTCCGATAAAAATCCATCTTTCCATTCTCATCGGTATCCTCTTAATTTTGAAGAGTGCAGAGTATTGGCTAAATACTTTTAAAATATTATACTCTACCCGCGGAATTATTTTTGGTGCAGGATATACAGATGTTCATGCCAATCTTTTGGCTTTGAGAATTTTAACGTTTTTAGCTTTGGCTTGTGCAGTCCTCTTTTTTATAACCGCCAGAAAGCAAGATTTAAAAATACCTATTATAGGATTAGCTGTATTGCTTGGCGTTTCTGCTCTAATGGGAACTGTTTATCCGGAAATCATTCAAAGGGCGGTAGTTTTACCCAATGAAGGCACTAAAGAGACACCTTATATATCAAATAATATCAAATACACCAGAATGGCTTATGGCTTGGAAGATATCAGAGAAGAAGAATTTCCGGTTAAGGAAGAGATAAGCCTGGAAGACATTGAAAAAAATGAAGAAACGATTAGTAATATTAGACTCTGGGATTGGAGACCTATAAAACAGACTCTAAAGCAGATACAGGCCATCAGGTTATATTATGATTTTAATAGTGTAGATGTAGACCGTTATTATTTTAACGGGAATTATCAGCAGGTAATGATCTCTCCCCGGGAACTTGATAAAGATAAGATACCAGAAAAGGCCAGGACCTGGGTAAATGAGGTATTAACTTATACCCATGGCTATGGAGTAGTAGTAAATCCGGTTAATAAAATCAGTGGAGAGGGACTTCCCGAGATGTTGATTAAAGATATTCCCCCGGTCTCCAGCGTGAATATTGCTATTACCAGACCGGAGATTTATTATGGAGAAATAACCAAAGGATATGTCATTGTAAAGACTAAAGCCAAAGAATTTGATTATCCTAAAGGAGATGAGAATGTCTATAGCACTTATGCCGGTAATGGTGGTATGCTGGTTTCATCTCTATGGAGAAGGATTTTATTTTCCATAAAATATTCTAATCCGCAGATTTTATTGACTACTAATTTTACTTCTGAGAGTCGAATTATGATCTATCGCAACATTCAGGAGAGGGTTAAAAAGGTAGCTCCTTTCCTGGGTTATGATAAAGATCCTTATATGGTAATTTCTAAAGAGGGAAAATTGTTCTGGATACAGGACGCTTATTCCATATCCAGTAATTATCCTTACTCTACTCCTCTTATGGGTTCGTTTAATTACATTAGAAATTCGGTGAAAATAATTATTGATGCTTACAATGGTACAATGGATTTTTATATCGTAGACCAGAAAGACCCTTTGATCAAGGTCTATGCAAATATATTCCCGAAATTATTTAAAAACTTTGGCCAGATGCCAGAAGATTTAAAAGAACATATTCGTTACCCTAAAGACCTTTTTCAAGTACAAGCTGAACTTTATTCTACCTATCATATGCTGGATCCTGGTGTATTTTACAACAAAGAAGATTACTGGAATACTCCCAATGAGATTTATGCGGAAAATGAAATTAGGATGGAACCGTATTATATTGTGACGAAACTCCCAGGCCATGAGAGGGAAGAATTTATTTTGATGACTCCCTTTACTCCATCTACTAAAAATAATATGATTGCCTGGCTAGCTGCCAGAAATGACCAACCTGACTATGGAGAATTGGTAGTTTATAAATTCCCCAAGGAAAAACTGATATTTGGTCCGATGCAGATAGAGGCGCGAATTGACCAGGATTCGGAAATCTCTCAGCAGTTAACCCTGTGGGGACAGAAAGGTTCTACAGTTATTCGAGGGAATTTATTGGTAATCCCTATAGAAGAATCTATTATTTACGTCGAACCTTTGTATTTGCGGGCGGAAACAGGTGAAATACCGGAATTAAAAAGGGTCATTATATCTAATGGCACAGATGTAGTTATCGGGGAGAATTTAGAAGAAGCCTTAGAAAAACTTTTTGTTGGTACCTATAAGGTTGAAAAAACCGTAATAAGCGGAGAAGAAAAAACCCTAAAAGACTTAATTCGGGAAGCGAGTGAGTATTACCAGAATGCTCAAAAATATTCCCAGGAAGGCAATTGGAGTAGTTACGGAGAAGAATTGAATAAATTGGAACAAACTTTAAAATTATTGGAACAAATGAGCGGGGAATAATAAAAATAGTCTTTAATATAAAAATGATTGCAGTTTTAAAGTTTAAATTCTTAGTTTTGATTAGTTAGTATGCAGATAGGGGCAAACTATACGTAGCCCCTATCTGCTAAAAAATTAATATTTTCTTTCCGGAAAAGATTTATTACGATTATTGTATGCTTAACTTTCGTTCTTTTTATTTTCACTATATATTCTTTTTTATTTCTCTGCTTCTAAATGCGAGCGACTGTTTTATCATTGTCTAAATCTACAATCTTTGCATTTAAATTTTCCGTATCCAATAGAGCGACAGTGCTTTTTCCTGTTAGCCAACCTCCGCATTCACCCGGATTTACTATCAGGGTTTTCCCGATTTTACGTAAATCCAATCGATGGGTATGGCCGTAAATGATGATGTCGTATTTTTGGCTTTTTATCAGAGATTCAATTAATTTTTCTTTATGAAGCATGATAATATTTTTATGTTCAATTTCTGTTATGTATGGGGCTGGAAATAATTTTCCAATGTTTTTAAATTTTTCGCGCAGGTAAAGCTTGTCTCCATCGTTATTTCCAAAAATTCCCCTAAAAGAGCAATCTAAATCTTTAAATTCCAAAGCTGTAAAAGGTGAAACAATATCACCAGCATGAAGCACTAAATCTACTTTTTCCCGGTTAAAAAATGTAACCGCTTTTTTAATCTGAGGTAAATTATCATGCGTATCAGAGATAATGCCAATTTTCATTTTTTGCTTATCCTCGGAATCCTATAATCTGATGGTTTCCAATAATTATTTATTCATTCATTTATAATGTATTATACCATGTAAAATGAAGAAGGGTGGATTTCTCCACCCTTCTTCATTTAGATTATAAAGTACTTTTAATTTAGTGAAATCCAAATGGTTGTTCGCAACAATCTAACTTTTACTTTATCAATCCTTTTTCTTTGAGGAATTCCCTTGCAACCATTAGGGCAGGTTTACCCTCTCCATCGACTTCATAATTCAATGCAATCATGGTTTCTGTATCGATTAATTCCGTAATGGGAAGCATGATTTCCTCTATTTCAGGATATTTATCAAGAACATCCTTATTGATTACTATTGAAACATTGTAAATAGGGAAGAAACTTTTGTCATCTTCCAAAACCAGTAAGTCAAATTTTCTGAGTTTTGCATCTGTCCCGAATACCATTGCCACCTCAACCTGGTCTCTATCAATCGCATCATAAGTTAATCCGGTATCCATAGCTTTGACATTTTTTCTTAAAATATTCATATCATAGAATTCTGCCATTCCGAAAATGCCATCTTTTTCTCTTTCATAAAAATTGTGATTGACCGCAAAGAGAACTTTTTCGGGATCTTTGTTTACATATTCGCTTAAACTGGAAATAGATGTTCCCATTTTATCTATCATATCTTTTTTAATGGCTAATGCGTATGTGTTATTGAAAGTGGTCCTTCCCAACCATACCATATTGTTTTGTTCCAAATCATCTTTCTTGACCATTTCGTAGAGTTTAACCGGGTCATCAATTTTTTCGGGATATTTAAAGTATACCGCAGCTGCAGTTCCCGTATAATCGGGCATAAGATCAATTTGGCGGCTGGTTAAGCCCGCTCTGGTTATAGCGGCAGCTGTCCCAAATTTTTCATCTACTTGAAAGCCATTTTCCCTTAGCAATTCAGCCATTAAATTTCCCAAAACATACTGTTCGGTAAAATCCTTGGCACCTACTACAATTTTTTTGCTTTCTGCCCCGCTAGCTACTAAGCTGCCTAAAGCTAAACAAAAAACAATTAACAAAACAATGCTGAAAAATATACGATTTTTCATGATAATTACCTCCTTAATTTTTTTTAATCTGCAATCCTTTAGAGACTGCTTTTTTTTCAATCTTAGCCATAATATAATCTACAATTATAGCCAAGAGAGATACAGTAATAGCACCGGATATCAGCATTTCCGGTTTTTGTAATTTTAAGCCGATAAAAATAAAATCTCCCAGACCTCCGCCACCAATGACCGCAGCAACCGTTGCCGAACCGATGATAATTGTGGCTGAACTTCTTATTCCTCCCATAATGACTGGAAGAGCAATCGGTATTTTTACTTTCCAGAGTAATTGATTCTGAGTTAAACCCATTCCCCTTCCTGCTTCGATGATATTTTGGCGGACACTAAGGATCCCTGAAGTCGTATTGAAGATGATAGGAACCAGGCCATAAATAACCAGAGCAATGATTGCCGGTTTTATGCCAATCCCTACAAAAATAAATATCAATGCAATAATAACCAGAGAGGGAACGGATTGGGCAGCTCCCATAATCGAAAGAATAATCTTCCCTATTTTTTTTCTGCCTTCCTGGGTGACAAAAATACTGATACTCATACCGATGATTATTGAAAAGGTCAACGATATCAGGAATATTAAAACGTGCACCTGAAGAGCGGATATAATTTTAGCAAAGTTATTAATATAATAAGATAAAATATTCATATGGTTAATTTTTTTCCTCTGAAATGATATGTTTTTTAGTTACTTCTTCAAATATATTGCTTAATTTTATGATTCCCACAAATTCTTTTTTTCGATTTACAACCGGGAGTTGATTTTCACCAATTTCTAACATTTTAGAAAGCGTTTCATTGATATTGTTTTGTCTTTCAATGATCCAGGGTGCCGGATTATGGATAAACTTTTGTTTTTTGCTCGAGGTTGCTTTTTCTAACACAAAACGGCTTTTCAGGTGATTATTTTTATCTAAAGCAAAGGCAATTTTAATATTTTTATCTTCTAATTTTTTCTTAATACTTTCAGGGGATTCGGTCTCTAGAACAGTAATAAATCCGTCTTTTAAGACATAATCTTTTGCTTTTTTAAGGGAAAGGGCTTTAATATTTCTATCCTGTCCTAAAAGATTTTCTACAAATTCATTAGCCGGATTGCTGAGTATTTGAGGAACATCGTCATACTGAATCAAATTGCCTTTATCGATAATTGCAATTTTATCACCCAATTTGATGGCTTCATTGATATCATGGGTCACAAATACAATGGTCTTTTTAATTTCTTCCTGTATTTCCAAAAAAGAATCCTGTAGTTTTAGCCGGTTTATAGGATCAATAGCACCAAAAGGTTCATCCATGAGAAGTATTTCCGGTTCGGCGGCAAGTGCTCTTGCCAATCCGACACGCTGTCTTTCACCGCCTGAAAGTTCAAGTGGATATTTTTGAACAAAGCTTTGGTCTAAAGTGACTAATTCAATGATTTCTTCTACCCTGTGCTCAATTTTTTTCTGATCCCATTTCAGTAAGCGGGGAACAATGGCGATATTTTCAAAAACAGTAAGATGAGGGAAAAGTCCAATTTCTTGAATAACATATCCAATATTTCTCCTAAGTTCAACGGGATTCATTTCATTAACTGGTGTATTGTTTATCTTAATGCTTCCTTCATCGAAAGAAGTAAGTCGGTTTATCATTCTTAAAGTTGTTGTTTTTCCACACCCGGAAGGACCGATAAATATGGTAAGTGAGTCTTTTTCGATATGCATGCTAAAATTATTTACTGCTATTTTGTTTCCAAATTTTTTTGTTACATTGGTTAATTCAATCATTCATTTATTCTCCTATTTACTGTTTTACTTTTAGACCTTTGGGAGTTATCCAATCTTCTACTTTTAATAAAAGATAATTTATTCCAATGCCTAGTGCAGAAATAAGAACCGCACCTACCAACACCATGGTTAAATTTGCTCTTCCGATACCGGCGAAAATAAAATATCCTAATCCGCCTGCTGCAATAAGAGAGGCATATGTTGCTACACTGACTCCCATGACAATAGCAATTCTTATACCGGACATGATGACTGGAATAGATAAAGGGATTTTTATTTTCCAGAGAATCTGATTTTTTGACATTCCGATTCCCCGAGCGGCTTCAATCATTCCCGGTTTTACCTGATTTAAAGCTAGGTAAGTATTACGGGTTATCGGCAGTAATGAATAAATTGTAATTGCTGATATACTTGGAACAATTCCCAAGCCTAATTTAAACGGAGCAAAAAGAACAACCATAACGCCATAGAGTGCTAAACTGGGAATGGTCATCATGATACTGGCAACATTAATAACATATTTAGCAATATTGGGTCTGGAAGAAATATAAAATCCCAAAGAAACACTGACGAATATAGAAATAGGAACACTTAAGGCAACTATTTTAATATGATTTAAAATTTCAAGGATAATTTTATCGTTATAGTATTCTAAAAAAAGTGATAGAGGAATAATGGGCCTCCTTAAGGTAATTTTAAAGAATTCTAAAAAAGTAAGCATGTAAAAAAGTAAGCATGTAAAAAAAGGTATCTAACGGTTGATTTCAATCTTTTTAGACTCAATATGTTTCAAAGAAGTCTTCATTGAATCTTTTAAAAAATCTTTAGTTTTCATCATGGAAGCAATTTTCTCAACCGAAGATAAAAGCAGGTGTTGTTCCCACCTCTGTAGCAAATCAAATTTTGCTAAAAATTCCTTTTGCAATAATGAAGGTTTTTTGCTAATAATATTTTTCCCGTTCGAGGTGATTTTTATCAGAACCTGTCTTCGGTCAAGGTTATTTTTGGTTCTTGTTACCAGTTCTTTTATCATAAGGCGGTCAATAATGTCGGTTACTGTAGCTTGACTCAAGCTGATATTTCTGGCGATTTCCCCAATGGCAAGATAGTCGTTTTGAGATAATTCCTGCAATATCATAAGCTGGGGGGAAGTCAAACCGTAATGTTTATCTAAAGATTTTGAGTAGATTGACATTGCCCTACTGATTTGTCTCAAAGTTGCCAATATTTCTTCACTTAGATTTTTATGATTGTTATCCATTGTCGTTCCTTCAAATAATTACAACACTAATATATCGTATACTTAACAATATGTCAAATTATTTTATTTTCAAAATAATATTAGTATTTATAAAAAAACAAGTATTAAAAAGATAAAAGAGGTTATCTGATATATAAAAAATGTATTTTTTATATAACTAATAAAAGTTAGAGCTCTTAACAATTTTAATAAAAAAAAATAATTATTATTAAGTGTACTAAATAATTTATATATTCTAATTTTTAAATGAATTTAATCAGTAAGTAGTTTGTTTTATATTTTCACTCAATATAGAAAAATGTCAATAATGTTATTTGTCTGTAACTAAACGAGATTTGCGATTACTTTTTTCCGGTCAGGTTTTCCATAGCAATATGCTGTATTCCATTTCAAAGTCAGTTGTTAGAGAAGGTATTACCGGAATATTTAGACAACCAAAATAAATTATGGTAAAATATCTCATTAATAATCATAAAAACAATTTAAAATTTTGTAGCAGATAAGGGAGAAGCAGAAGTGGAAAAAGATTTGGATTTTGTAAAAGAAATTACTTCTAAGGAACAGAATTTTGCACAATGGTATGTTGATGTAGTAAGAAAAGCAGAATTAGCTGATTATACCACGATAAAAGGTTGTATGGTTATAAGACCATACGGTTATGGTTTATGGGAAAACATGCAGCAGGGACTGGATAGAAGAATAAAAGAAACAGGGCATAAAAATGCCTATTTTCCTTTATTTATTCCCGAGCATCTTTTAAAAAAAGAAGCAGAACATGTAGAAGGATTTGCTCCGGAAGTTGCCTGGGTTACCCAGGGAGGTAGTCAAAAACTGGAAGAGAGGATGGCAGTTCGCCCTACATCTGAAGCGATAATCTGCAGCTTGTATTCCAAGTGGGTCAAGTCATACAGAGATTTACCTCTTTTGATCAATCAATGGGCGAATATTGTTCGATGGGAAAAAACGACTCGTCTATTTTTAAGGACAACAGAATTTCTCTGGCAAGAAGGTCATACGGTGCATAAAACCGAGCAAGGCGCAGAAGAGGAAGCTTTAAAGATACTGTATAAAGTTTACCGGGATTATATAGAAAATGATCTGGCAATACCGGTTGTAGTAGGTAAAAAGACTTCAAAGGAAAGATTTGCAGGGGCTTTAAATACGTATACCCTGGAAGCTCTTATGAGTGACGGAAAAGTCTTACAGGCAGGAACTTCCCATAATTTAGGACAAAATTTTGCCAAAGCTTTTAATATTAAATATTTAGATGAAGACCAAACGGAAAAATACGCCTGGCAAACTTCCTGGGGAACTACCACCCGCTTGATCGGGGCCATTGTTATGGTTCATGGTGATGATAGAGGATTAAAATTACCTCCTAAAGTTGCTCCTGTTCAATTAATTATTGTACCGATTATGTTTGATAAAACAAAAGAAGAAATCTTGAAAAAAACAGAAGATTTAAAAATAATGTTAGACAAGGATTTCCGAGTGGAAATCGATGCCCGGGATGAATATAAACCGGGTTGGAAATTTAACGAATGGGAAATGAAGGGAGTGCCTTTAAGATTAGAAATCGGTCCTAGAGACATGAAAAATGAGCAGGTAGTGCTGGTACGAAGAGATACCGGGGAAAAACTGGTAGTAAAGGAAGATAAATTAACCGAAACTGTAGAAGCTCTTCTGAGTAAAATTCAAGAAAATCTATATCATCAAGCTAAGAAATTTTTAGAAGAAAATATTCGGGAAGTTGCCAATTATGATGAATTTAAAAAGACGATTGAAGAAAAAAAAGGGATGATAAAGTCTTTCTGGTGTGGCAATAGAGAATGTGAAGATAAAGTAAAAGAGGAAACCAAAGCAAGCATTCGATGTATTCCTTTCGACAAGGATAAAGCTTCGGGTAAATGCATTTATTGCGGTAAAGAGACCTCTACAAAAGTATATTTTGCCCGCGCTTATTAAATATAATAAGAGAGGGGGAAAAGTGATGTCAGAAGTGTTAATTGGTAAAATCAGTGATTATTTTGCCAAAATTGGAGTTGCTGCTTTTACAATTGTTGATGAAGAACTTCATAAAGGGGATACTATACATATTTTGGGACATACGACCGATTTTACGCAAAAAGTAAATTCCATGCAGTCCGAACATGAAACTATTGAGGTCGCTGAAATCGGCGTTGGTATTGGAATAAAGGTAAAAGAGCGCGTCCGTGATGGTGACAAAGTATACAAGGTCATCGAATAAATAATATTTTTTCAAGAGGCCATTCTTGGTTTTGTTAAGAATGGCCTTCATTTATTTTTTGTAGTTTCTTTACTCATAAAATTTTCTAAAAAGGGTTTCACTAAATCAATTGGCAATGGAAAAAGAATAGTGGAATTTTTTTCAACTGCCACTTCGGTCAATGTCTGCAAATACCTAAGTTGCAGTGAAGTGGGTTGTTTAGCCATTTTACTTGCCGCTTCGACTAATTTTTCTGATGCCTGAAATTCACCTTCTGCATGAATAACTTTTGCCCTTCTTTCTCTCTCGGCTTCAGCCTGCTTGGCCATTGCTCGTTTCATTCCTTCAGGCAGTTCAACATCTTTGGTTTCTACGGCTGTAACTTTAATTCCCCAGGGATCGGTATGTTCGTCTACAATTATTTGCAGTGTCTGATTTATTTTTTCTCTTTGAGACAATAATTCATCCAGTTCCATTTGGCCTAAAACACTTCGCAGTGTGGTTTGGGCAATTTGAGAGGTTGCATTTGTAAAATTTTGCACCACTATGACTGATTTTTCCGGATCTACTACTCTGAAATAGATGACAGCATTGACTTTTACCGGAACCGTGTCTTTGGTAATTACTTCCTGGGTGGGAACATCCATTGTAATAATTCTCAAACTTACTTTTACCATTCTATCTACAATTGGAATTAATATGATTAGCCCGGGACCCTTTGTGCCAACCAATCTTCCCAATCGGAATATGACACCTCTCTCATATTCCCGTAAAATTTTAATTGCTTGTGATAATATTACCAGCACGATGATTAGAATTCCAAGATAAATTGATAGATCATAAAGCATATACATTTTATTTTACTCCTTTTGATTGTATTTTTTAACGATAAGGACAAGTCCTTTGATTTCTAAAACCTCTACTCTTTCATCTATTTGGATAAAATCATCTTCGCTTTTTGCTTGCCATCTTTCTCCTTGAATAAAGATAGAGCCTTCAGGATTTAGTACAGTTTTAGCTGTGCCAATTTTTCCAATCAATATTTCCTTCCCGGTAACCGGTTTTTTCCATTGAATTTTAAGGCCTTTACTTAATGCAAATATAAAAAAACATGCAGTTGCAATTGACATTGAAATAATCAATCCCATTGAGATTCTAAGAAAGGGAGCGGTAGATTTTGGCAACATAAAGGAGCCTAAAATAAGCGAAGTTATACCACCTGCAGAAAGTATGCCAAATGTAGGGGTGTATATTTCTATGACAAAAAGTAAGATACCGAAAATAATTAAGAGCAAACCGCCTATATTTATAGGAATACTCTGAAAAGAAATAAAGGCTAATATTAGGCAAATTCCTCCGGCAATAGCGGGAAAGAATGCCCCTGGATTACTGAATTCACCAAGTATTCCGTAGATGCCTATGAATAAAAAAATATAAGCAATATTGGGATTGCTCAATGAATGCAGAAATAAATCCTTAAAATTCATTTTTATCGTTTTTATTGTTGCATCTTTTGTATCGAGAGTTTTCTTTCCTCCGGGTGTATCCACTCTTACACCATGAATAATTTTTATTAATTCTTCAAAATCTTTTGCGATAAATTCTATGATTCCTGTTTCAATCGCTTCTTGTTCGGTAATGGAAATGCTTTCCCTGACTGCTTTTTCTGCCCATTTGACATTTCTTCCGCGATTCTCCGCAATGCTCTTGATATACGCTGCCGCATCATTGACCATTTTTGCTTTCATTTCTTCATCAATTTTATCTTCGCTAATGGCTACCGGATGAGCGGCACCAATATTGGTTCCGGGAGCCATTGCTGCAATATGACTCGCCAGAGTAATAAATACACCTGCCGAAGCGGCTCTGCTGCCTGGTGGAGAAACATATACTACAATCGGAACATCGGAATTTAACATCTTTTTTACAATGTCTCTCATCGAAGTATCAAGTCCTCCCGGTGTGTCCAATTGCAGGATCAAACATTCGGCATTTTCCTTTTCTGCATCTTCAATGCCATTGATTACATATTGGGAGGTAATCGGGTTGATGATTCCGTTTAATTGAAGATAATAGATAAGAGGAGGAGAATTAGCACAATTTTTCCCCTGAAATGCAAAAAAAACAAGAAA
Source organism: uncultured Atribacterota bacterium (assembly GCA_965602765.1). GTDB lineage: Bacteria > Atribacterota > Phoenicimicrobiia > Phoenicimicrobiales > Phoenicimicrobiaceae > JAYEGH01. The sequence continues at coordinate 12,418 of CBFCZX010000028.1, forward strand.
CAAAATCAGAAAGATGATAATTTTTTTAGTTTTCATATTCATCATTCCTTTCCTTTACCGGATGAGGTTAGAATAAGAAAAAAAATTATACTCTTTAAACTAATTATATCATATTATTATCAATTTTCAGAAATATCATTATATAGTTATATATAAAAAATATTATAATGATTCAAAGAAAAACCACATTAAGTGTATAACGGTTTCCCAGAACAAGAAGAAATGCATACCAAGGCGCCTTTACCTGCATAATAATTTGTTGGTAGGCCGCAAGATAACAGTGTTATAATAGTAATTATTGTTTGGAAAAATACAAAAAAGGGATAATTGGATTTGCTTTACATTATTTTTCCTGGTATGAGGCCATTAAGAGATTAAATCTATCAAAAGCAACATCTCTGGTATCAATTAGTCCGGCTTTTACTATTATATTAGCATGGTTAATACTAAAGGAAATTCCAACCTTTCAACAGATTGGAGGATTTTTTATCATCATCATCGGTGTATTTGGAATGTCTGTGGTGAAAAACGAATACAGAATCATCAGGAAAATGATGTTAAACGTCCATTAATTAGTAAAAAAATTTTAAGAAAGGGAGTTATTTATGTTAAATACCAACAAAAATAGATTGGTTATAATGTCGATTCAGGGAAGAGTCAGTTATCCCGTAAAAAAAAGTCCATACGGGGTGAATTATGAGGGGAAACCTGTCGTTGTCCCGGGAGTGGGAGGGATTACCTACAATATCAAAGTCGGGGATTGCGCTTTTGGGTGGGAAGCTGATCATGTTGAACCGGGAGTTTCTACAGTGGTCGATGAAGAGAAAAGAAATGAAGCCCCGAATATTGCCTATAATATATTGGCTTGTATCGGGAACCAGGCTCGTGTTGTAAGCGGAGACGCTAAGGGTGGACTGGGAATAGTTACAGGACATCACGGTGGCATTGAACATGTTCTTATCGATTTTAGTCAGGAGACTATGGAAAAACTTGCTATCGGAGACAAAATCTTAATTAAATCATTCGGACAGGGATTAAAATTACTTGATTATCCCGAAATTAAAGTATTCAATCTAGACCCAAATTTATTAGAAAAATTAAATATAAAAGAGGAGAGTGATGGAGTTATTGATGTTCCGGTTACTTGCGAAATTCCGGCAAAATTAATGGGTTCCGGATTGGGCTCTGCAAGCGTAGCTAGCGGAGATTATGATATTACCACAGCAGACAAATCAATGGTAGAAAAATACAAACTTGATAAAATAAAGTTTGGAGATATTGTAGTTATCAGTGATGCAGATAATTCTTTTGGAAGAAGCTATAAGGAAGGAGCAGTTACAATCGGTATTGTGATTCATAGTGATTGTGTTCTTGCCGGTCATGGACCTGG
>CBFCZX010000029.1:0-13773 GCA_965602765.1 uncultured Atribacterota bacterium
CAAAAAACTAAAAGGAATAATAACCATCAGCGATATCTTAAACAGGCTATTGATTGTAACCCAATCAATAGCTGAAAAGGTTGAAGATAAAGAAATTAAAAATTTTCAAAGATCAAAAAAATTAATAGATGCAACTGCACAAAAAATATTTAAATTTGATGTCAGAGGAGATGATTTTAACAACGCCGGACAGGCTGCTAGTATCACAAAGAAATACTTTAAAGGTTTAGGAATTGAAAAAGATATCATTCGCAGAATCGCAATCATCTGTTATGAAGCTGAGATGAATATCTGTCTTCATTCCTTGGGAGGAACTATTCTAGTAAGAATTGACCAACAAAATAATGCTATCATTTGTGCTTCTGATAGGGGACCGGGAATTCCGGATGTTGATTTAGCTTTGACTCCGGGATACACTACCGCTTCGGAAAAAATAAGAGCTTTAGGTTTTGGAGCGGGGATGGGGCTTCCTAATATAAAAAATTTTGCGGATAAACTAGTGATTACATCCTCTTTAAAAACTGGCACCGAGTTAAAAGCAATAGTAAACTTAGGAGTAAAAAAATGAAATTAAGTCAAATAGTCAAGAAATGCCAATTAGAAAAGATTGTTTTTTCTATCGATGAAGAAATTAGTTCGGGATACTCCGGAGATTTGATGTCTGATGTCATGGCAAATGCCAAAGCAAATAGTATCTGGATTACAATTCAAGCACATAAAAATAGCATTGCAGTTGCCCTCATTAAAGATATTAAGGCAATATTATTTACGAACAATGTATCAATCGGTCAAGAGGTTGTGGAAAAAGCAAAAGAGGAAGATATTATTCTATTGCGAACTAAGAAGGATTCATTTACTGTATCCGGAGAAATTTATTCAATGATGGAGGGTAAAACTGCAAAGGATTGATTTACATATTCATTCTGCTCTTTCTGCCTGTGGCGATGACCTCATGTCCCCCCAGTTGATTTTAGAGCAGGCTGTTGCGCAAAAAATAAATCTAATATCTGTTACAGATCATAATACAATATACCACTCAGTACTAGCATGTAAACAGAGCGAAAATATGCCTCTCAAAGTCATTCCGGGAGTAGAGTTAACTACCCGTGAAGAAGTGCACCTTTTGGCTTATTTTTGCAACATTGATTCTCTGAAAAAGATGGATGAATTTATTAAAACTAAACTGCCAAAAGAAAGAAATAAGTCCGAAGTATTTGGTTATCAATTATATTACGATATCCATGGAGAAATAGTAGGGATTGATGATGTTTTAAGGCAGACTGCTTTAATTGTAGGAATAGATGAGCTGGTTGATTTTATTCATCATATCGAAGGGATTGCTATTCCTGCCCATATTGATAAAAATAGATTTAGCTTATTAAGTCAGCTGGGATTTATAGACAAGTCAGCGAAATTTGATGCAGTGGAAGTATCTAAGTTTATGTGGAGGAAGAAAGAGTTCTTACTAGGAAATATTTATGACGGATTTCCAGTTATCGCTGGTTCAGACAGTCATACATTAGAGGATATCGGTCTCTTTTTTTTGGAGAATTTTGGCAATACAATTAAAGATTTTTATTCTCTGAAAAGCTTCTTGGGAAAAAATAAGAAATGAAAAATTGGGCAGATCACTTATTTGATATTGTAGAAAATTCAATTAAAGCTGAATCGACAGAAGTGAGAATTATTCTTGGGATGAATAATAAAATTTTCTTTTGTACTATTTCGGATAATGGAATAGGGATAAAAGATAAAAAGGTTATCGATCCTTTTGTAACATCACGAAAAACCCGCAAAGTCGGCTTGGGAATTCCGTTATTAAAAAAGGCTGTCGAGGATACAAAAGGTTCTTTTAGAATTACGAAATTAAAAAAAAGGGGAACAAAGCTTTCGTTTGAAACAGATTTGTCCCATATAGATGCCAAACCATTCGGAGATATGACGCGTGCCCTTGTTGACATGATATATAGTTGGCCAAAAGTGAATATAGAAATTTTTGTTAAAAAAAATAATAAAAGACTGCTAATTTATTCTGGGAAAGAAATAAAAAAAATTTTTAATGATTTTGAAATACAACATCACGAGGTTCGGGAATTTATTTTTCAGTCATTAAATAAAGAATTGAATTTGGCTGGGATCAATCTTGAATTTGGAATGTAATATTAAAAATAAAATGACATACATTAAATAAATTATTTTCATTTTTCTAATAATTAAAAAAAGGGGAGGAACATGAAGAACTTAGAGGAATTAAAAAAAATCAGAGAGAGAGTAAAAAGGGATCTCGAATTACGTGCGGGAAAACATCGGATTAAAATTGTGGTTTGTTTAGGGACCTGTGGTATTGCTGCCGGAGCAAGGCAGACCATGAATACCTTGGTAGATCTCATCAACAGTAGCGGTAAAACTGATATTATTGTGACGACTACAGGATGTGCGGGTTTCTGTGAACGGGAACCCATGATTCAAGTTAAGATTGAAGATAAAGAGCCTATTGTATACGGAAAAATCGATACAGAAGCAGCAAAAGAAATTTTTGAAAAACATATCTTAAATGGTGAAATTGTAGAAAAATATCTATTTTCAAAGGGGAAGTAAAATATGACATGTCTTTGTAATGAGAAAGAACTTTCTGAAGAACAAAAATATGAAAAACTAAAAGGTTTTATTGTTGATAATAAGCATAAAAAAGGTTACTTGATTCCTGTATTACATATGGCTCAGAATATTTTCGGTTATCTTCCGCCGGAAGTGCAGGAGTTTGTAGCGAAGCAAATGAATACTCCTGTAAGTATAGTTCATGGTGTGGTTACTTTTTATTCTTATTTTAAAACATTTCCCTCCGGAAGAAATACAATCACCGTTTGTTTGGGAACTGCTTGTTATGTCAGAGGTGCAAAAAAGATATTGGAAGCGCTTGAAGAAAAAATTGGTATTAAGGTTGGTGAAACAACTGAGGATAGGAGATTTTCCATTGGGATTCAAAGATGCCTGGGAGCTTGTGGATTGGCACCGGTTATCATGATCAACGAAGATGTTCACGGTCGAGTATCAGTAAAAAAATTAGATAGTATATTAGAACAATACAAATAGATAAGGTAGGGAATTTTATATGTATAATTTGAGATCACATATTTTGCTCTGTTATGGCGGAGCGTGTATTTCTTCCGGTGCAGAAAGTGTAAAAGAAGCATTGGAAGAAGCTATCGCTAAAGCAAACCTTCAAGATGAAGTGGATATTATTACTACCGGCTGTATGGGAACCTGTGAATTGGGACCGGTCATGGTAATCTATCCCGATGGTGTTTTTTACCAGAAAGTAAAACCGGAAGATGCTGAAGAAATTGTGCAGGAACACCTGTTAAAAGGAAGAGTTGTAAAACGTCTTTTTTACAAAAAACCGAATACGGAAGAAATGGTTGAGATGTTTAACGATATTGATTTTTTCAAACTTCAGAGAAAAATTGCTCTTCGAAATTGCGGAACAATCAATCCATTGGACATTGAAGAGTATATTGCAGCAGATGGATATATGGCTCTGGGTAAAGTATTAACTGAAATGACACCACAAGAAACAATCGAAGAAATTAAAAAATCAGGACTTAGGGGAAGAGGTGGGGCAGGATTTCCCACAGGTTTAAAATGGCAATTCACTGCGGCAGCAAAAGGTGATAAAAAATATGTTTTATGTAATGCCGATGAAGGAGATCCGGGTGCTTTTATGGATAGGAGTATCCTGGAAGGTGACCCGCATAGTGTTATGGAAGCAATGATGATTTGCGGATATGCCATTGGTTCTGATCAGGGCTATATTTATGTTCGTGCAGAATATCCTTTAGCAATAGAAAGGTTATCTGTGGCTATCAAGCAAGCAAGAGAGCTTGGGTTGTTAGGTAAAAATATATTAGGTACCGGATTTGATTTTAATTTGGAAATTAGGATGGGAGCCGGTGCTTTTGTTTGCGGTGAAGAAACAGCATTAATGCGTTCTATTGAAGGACAGAGAGGAGAACCTCGTCCAAAACCGCCTTACCCCGCACAAAAAGGATTATTTGATTGTCCTACTGTATTAAATAATGTTGAGACTTATGCAAATATAACATATATCATTTTAAAAGGTGCTGCAGATTTTGCATCTTTAGGTACTGAAAAAAGCCGTGGAACAAAAGTATTTGCCCTTGCGGGAGATATAAATAATACTGGCTTGATTGAAATTCCTATTGGTATGCCTTTAGGGACAATTATTTACGATATTGGGGGTGGAATTCCCAATAATAAAAAATTAAAAGCTGTTCAAATCGGTGGACCCTCGGGTGGATGTATTCCTGTAGAACATCTAAATGTTACAGTGGATTATGAAGCTTTAACAGAATTAGGTGCTATTATGGGATCCGGTGGTTTGATTGTCATGGATGAAGATACCTGTATGGTTGATTTGGCACGATATTTTATGGAATTTATTCAGGAAGAGTCTTGTGGAAAATGTACTCCTTGTCGACAGGGTACCCGGATTATGTTAAATATTCTAGAGCGTATCTGCCATGGAAAAGGCAAGATGGAAGATCTGGATATATTGGAGGAATTATCTTATCAAATTAAAGAAACAGCCCTTTGCGGATTGGGGCAAACCGCACCGAATCCGATTTTGTCTACCCTGAAATATTTTAGGGAAGAATACATAGAACATATTCGTGATAAGAGATGTCGGGCAGGAGTTTGTTCCGAATTGGTATATGCTCCATGCACAAATGCATGTCCTGCTTCAGTGAATGTTCCTGCTTACCTTGCCTATACAAAAATCGGTGATCATAAAAAAGCATTGGAAGTTCACCTGAAGAATAATCCATTTCCGGCAGTTTGCGGTAGAGTTTGCCCACATGCTTGTGAAGCAAAATGTCGAAGGAATGATATTGATTCTCCGGTGAATATTCGCTCGGTTAAGAGATTTATGGCGGATTCCATTGATGATTATCTTGATTGCTATCCGGAAAAGATGTCTTCCAATCATATAAAAGTTGCTGTTATCGGTTCAGGACCTTCAGGATTATCGAATGCCTATTTCTTAACCATGCTTGGATATGATGCGACAGTTTTTGAATCTGAAGCCAATGCAGGTGGAATGCTTACTTATGCAATTCCTCCCTATAGACTTCCCAAAAATATCGTAAATAAAGAAATTAGTGCTCTTGGTAGGTATGGTGTGAATATTAAAACTAACACTAAAATCGGACAGGATATCAGTATTGATGAATTACGTAAACAGGGATATAAAGCCTTCTATGTGGCAGCAGGGACGATGGAGTCGATTATGCCGTCGATTGATGGAATAGATTGCGAAAAGGTAATGGGTGGTTTGGATTTCTTATACAAAGTGAATAATGGCGAAAAGGTGAATATTGGAAAAGAAGTTGTTGTAATTGGTGGTGGAAATACTGCGATTGACGCTGCAAGAACTGCCAAAAGACTTGGAGCCGAAGTTACAATTGTATACCGCAGAACCAGAGAAGAAATGCCAGCAGAACTAGAAGAAATTAAAGAAGCCGAAAATGAAGGAATAAATATCAATTTCCTTGAAAATGTAAAATCAACCAGACTTAAAGAAGACAAATTGGAAGCAAAATTTGTCAAGATGCGGTTGAGTGAATTTGATAGATCAGGTAGACGTAGACCGGTTGAAATTGAATCGTCTTTATTTTCAAAAGAAATTGACCTCCTCATTTTAGCAATTGGACAGAAAACGGCACTGGGAGATTTATTAGATAATGCTGTAAAGATAAACAGAAATGGAACGATATGTTGTTCGCTAAAGGGAAAAACCACCTGTGAAGATATTTTTGCAGGCGGAGACGTTGTGACCGGACCTTCAACAGTCGTTGAGGCGATAGGAGAAGCTCAAAAGGCTGCAGAATCCATTGACATTTTTCTATCAGGAGGAAGAGACGAATATCCATGGAATGTTAAAGATATAATTCAAGTACCGTTTGATCCTGAAGAGGAACCGGTAGAATATCAACGTAATGAAGGTATTTTAATTAGTTTAAAAGAAAGAAATTTAGATTCCGAAGTTGAAAAGACATGGGATTCAAATATCGCATGCCGGGAATCCGAAAGGTGCCTGCGGTGTGAATTTAGAAAAGAAGAGGAGGAAAAATGACTGTAAAAGAGATTGTAAAAAAATACGGAAATAATCGGGAAAACCTTCTACAAATTTTACATGAAATACAGGACCAAAGTTTCCGGAATTACATCAGTTCTGAAAGCATTGAAAAGTTAAGTAAGGAATTGCAAATCCCTGTTTCAGAAATTAAAGGCACAGCTTCCTTCTACACAATGTTCAGCTTTACTCCGCGAGGAAAATATGTCATCAGGGTATGTGAAAGTCCACCTTGCTACGTACTGGGTGCCGGAACTGTCTTTGAAGTGATTGAAAAAAAATTAGGCATTAAAGAAGGGGAAACTACCGCAGATGGCCTTTTTACATTGGAAGGGACCAGTTGTTTGGGAATTTGCGGTGTTGCTCCTGCAATGATGATCAATGATGAAGCTTATGGCAATCTAGATGAAAAGAAGATTAAAGAGATATTGGATAACATTATGGAAAAGGAGGGTAAGAAAGATGCTGAATAAAAATATTGCACAAATATTAGTCGGTATAGACGGCAATACCATCCTTTCCGGTGCAAGAAAAATTAAGACAGATTTAATTACCGAGTTAAATAAAAAAGGTCTCTCTGAGCAGATTTCTGTTATTGAAACAGGTAGTATTGGACCTATCAACCAGGGAGTTGTGATAGGAATTTACCCTACCGGTGAAATGTATGGAAATATGGTCGAAGAAGAGATTGCGGATTTTATCCAAGAAAGGTTCGTAAAAGGAAGGCTTTATAAAAAATTGCTTTTAAAAGAAACATTGCCTTCTGATTTAGATCTGGAAAAATATGATTCAAGGAAGACCCAGTATATGGGAAGAATTGTATTAGATAACTGTGGCAGAATCAATCCGGAAAGCATTGAAGAATATATCGGTGTTGGCGGTTACGAAGCGTTGGGGAAGGTGTTAAAAGAAAATATTCCGGACGAAGTCATTCAGATCATAAAAGATTCTGGACTTAGAGGAAGAGGTGGTGCAGGATTTCCAGCTGGATTAAAATGGTCTTTTGCTGCAAAGGAAAAAGATACTCCAAAATACGTGATTTGCAATGCTGATGAAGGTGAACCGGGTACTTTTAAAGATCGGTTGATTATGGAAGGTGATCCACACAAGATGTTGGAAGGAATGGCAATTTGCGGATATGCTATTGGTGCAAATTTTGGATATATTTATATCCGCGGAGAATATAAGTTATGTATACAAAGATTAAAAAAGGCCATTAAAGATGCAGAAGGATTGGGTTTATTAGGTAAAAATATTTTTGATTCAGGTTTTGATTTTAAAATAGAAATTAAAATAGGTGCTGGTTCTTATGTTTGCGGTGAAGAAACTGCTCTTTTAAGTTCCATGGAAGGTTTCAGGGGCGAACCGAAATTAAAACCGCCATATCCGGCCGAATCAGGATTTTTATCAAAACCAACCAATGTGAACAATGTTGAAACCCTGGCCAACATTGCACCGATAATACTAAAAGGAAGCGATTGGTTCAAGAAGCACGGGACAAAGGATTCACCGGGGACAAAAGTATACACTATATTAGGACATATTAATCGTCCCGGGTTAATAGAAGTTCCTATGGGAGTTACACTGAGGGAAGTGGTTTATGATTATGCAGGTGGCATGTCTTCAGGACAATTTAAAATGGCTCAGATTGGCGGTACTGCCGGAGATATTTTACCTGATGAACTATTAGATACACCACTTGACTATAAATCTCTTCAAGAAAAAGGTCATAATCTGGGTTCCGGAGCGCTATTAATCATGAATAATGAAATTTCCATCATTAGTTTTATGAAATGGTGCATGAAATTCTATGTGCATGAGTCATGCGGCCGATGTTCTGCTTGCAGAATCGGAACCAAACAATTATATGAATCATTCATCCGATTAGAAAAGAAAGAAGGGTATTTCGATGAGTTAACCAATATTAGAGAGCTTGCAAAAAATCTTCACCTGGTTTCTTTCTGTCCTTTAGGACAATCTATATCTTCTCCGATTCTCTCTGCTTTAAAGTATTTTGAAAAAGAATTATCCGAAGGAGTGGATGTTAATAGAGTAGATAAATCGGTTGAAAAAAAAGACAATATTAAAACATATAATTATGCTTAAAAAAATTTTTAAGGATAATTGAGCCGGAATAGAAAAAATAACAATAAATAAACTATTAAAACCAAAGGAGAGGAATTAATGGTAAATATTACAATAAACAACCTGGCAATTGAAGTGCCGGAAGGCACTACCATTCTGAAAGCTGCTAAACAAAATGGGATAAATATTCCAACTTTATGTTACCTGGAAAATGTTCAAGAACCCGGGTCGTGCAGAGTATGTGTCGTCGAAGTAGAAGGGGCAAAGACGTTACAACCTTCATGTGTAACGAAAGTAACCGAAGGGATGAAAATCTTTACAAATACTAAGAAAGTTCGTGATGCTCGTAAGATGGTTCTGGAATTAATTTTGAGCGATCATCCCTGGGAATGCAATACTTGTGAACGAAATCAAGATTGTGAACTCCAGAAATTAGCAGAAGAATATGGCATCAGAGAAGTGCGATTTGCATCTGTAAAGGAAAGAGTCCCATTGGATGAAAGCACACCAGGCATTATTAGAGATCCGAATAAATGTATCTTATGCAGAAGATGTGTCACTATATGTCAAGAGGTGCAGGGAGTAGGTACATTGGCGCCTAGAGCGCGTGGTTTTGACACGATTATTGCTCCCGGGCAGGGCGATTTGTTAAGTGAAGCAGTATGTGTACAATGCGGGCAATGTGCAGCAGTTTGTCCGGTAGGTGCCATCAGCGAGAAAGATGATATTGATGAAGTTTGGGAAGCTATTGATGATCCGAATAAATATGTCGTCGTTCAAACTGCTCCTGCAATAAGAGCAGCTTTGGGGGAATGTTTTGGATTAGAACCCGGGACACTGGTTAAAGGCAAAATGACAACAGCGCTTAAAAGGTTGGGTTTCAATAAAGTATTTGATACGAATTTTACTGCCGATTTAACCATTATGGAGGAAGGAACTGAGCTCTTAACCAGATTAAAGAAATTATTAGTCGACGGCGATAAGAATACGGTTTTACCTATGTTTACTTCTTGTTCTCCCGGATGGATCAATTATATGGAAAATTTTTATCCTGAATTGATTCCTAATATATCTACCTGTAAATCACCTCAACAAATGTTCGGAGCAGTGGCTAAAACCTATTTTGCTGAGAAAATAGGAAAGAAAAAAGAGGATATCACTGTTGTATCAATTATGCCCTGTACTGCGAAAAAATTTGAATGCGACCGTGAGGAAATGACGGATAGTGGCGTTAAAGATGTCGATTATGTGTTAACTACCCGGGAATTGGGAAAATTCATTAAACGGGCGGGAATAGATTTTGTAAATCTTCCTGATGAAGAAATGGATGCACCTCTTGGAATATCTACCGGAGCTGCCGATATTTTCGCGAATACCGGAGGTGTTATGGAGGCTGCTCTTAGAACAGCTTATGAAATTGTTACCGGAAATGAAATTCCTTTTAACGGATTACATATTTCCCCGATCCAGGGACTTGATGGCGTAAAAGAAGCTTCTTTAAAAATTGAGGGAACCAAAAAAGAATGGGCATTCCTGGAAGGTGTTGTAGTAAATGTTGCAGTTGCCCACGGATTGGGAAATGCAAAAAAGATTATTGAAAAAGTCTTATCCGGAGAAAAAGTATATCATTTTATTGAAATAATGGCATGTCCGGGTGGATGTATCGGTGGGGGCGGCCAACCCAGAATGACTACCGATGAAGTAAGACAAGCCAGAATTAAAGCAATATATCAGGAAGATGAAGGAAGAAAGTACCGTAAATCTCATGAAAATCCAGCCGTAAAAGCACTGTATGAAGAATTTCTTGTGAAACCACTTGGAGAAAAATCACATCATTTACTTCACACGAAATATTCAAGTAAAAAAGATTAGATAACTTCATCTAAATGCATAAAATAAAATAAGAATAATTACTGATAACCTGCGAGAGAGGAGGTATTTTTCTAACCTTAAGGGGAAATCATCATTTCGAAATAGATAAAGAGGGGTTTGATTTCCTTGCCTTAGGATAGGAAATCAAACCCCTCTTCTTGTCAGATGAAAACCAAATAAACGGGAGAAAGAAATGTTTAAGAGAATTGGTACGATCACTATTATAATGAAAGATAGAATTCATCAATCTTCAAGGGTAAATGAAATATTAAGCAAGCATGCGGAAATTATTATCGGACGAATGGGATTGCCTTATTCCCCTAAGAAGATTAGTATTATTTGTCTCATTGTAAACGGCTCAACTGACCAATTGGGGTCATTAACCGGTCAGCTGGGTGCTATTGAAAATGTTCAGGTCAAATCGGTTGTGGCCAAGGTATAGTTGCTGAATGGTATAATTTGTAAAATGATTTACCTGTAAAATAATGATTTTAAACTTAGATTACCATTTCTAAAATTTTAAAAATAGGAGAAAAATTAAATGGAAAATAGTAAAATTAAATTTATCACTCGTACTGGTATTTTGTTAGCGGTAGCTCTTGTTGTACAGATGGGTGGATTCCCGCAACCGGTAACCGGTCCACTGATTAATACGGTACTTTATTTAGCTGCCTTATTAGTCAATGGATGGAGTGGAGCAATAATTGGGATATTTACTCCGGTAATCGCATTTCTTAGAGGAATATTACCTCCACCGTTAGCTCCCCTTATTCCATTTATTGCTTTGGGGAATGCAGTATTAGCATTAATTTTTGCCATGGTGATGAAAAAAAATAAAATATTGGGCATCATCATAGCTGCTGCAGTAAAATATTTTATCCTTTCCATGGCAGTAGGATTTATAGTAAGTGTTCCGGGTAAAATTGCTCAGATGATGGGATTACCGCAATTATTTACTGCCTTAATCGGTGGGGGAATAGCTCTTATTGCCTATAAAACTTTAGAAGCCATAGGGATAGACAAAGTAAAAAAAGTTGTTCCGAATGAAAAGAAATAATATTTTTTCGGCATTATTAATTAATAATTTGAATTTTATTGGACTTTATCTCTTTTTCTTATATAATTAATATATATAAATAAATTGGAGTAAAAGAATAGGAAATTTATCCGCTAGTATTTTTTGAAAAGACGGAGAAAAGGGATGAAGTATCAAAATGATAAACTATTGGAGGAATTTTCCCCTCAACAAATCGAAGAAATAGATAAAATAATTGAAAAATACAAAGAAGAGCCGGGAGGTTTAATTCCTTTACTGGAAGATGCCCAGGCTCTTCTTGGATATCTGCCGGTTACTGTCCAAAAAAGAATATCTCACCAAACAAATATCCCTTTAAGTAGAATTTATGGCATTATCACGTTCTATTCTTTTTTTTCCATGAGACCTCGAGGGAAGCATATCCTTCGGGTATGTTTGGGCACTGCCTGTTACGTTAGAGGCGGTAAAAAAATTACTGAAATCATTGAAAAAGAATTAAACGTAAAACCAGGAGAGACGACTACTGATAAAACTTTCACTTATGAAACAGTAAGGTGTCTTGGTGCTTGCGGATTAAGTCCGGTTGTTGTTGTAGATGAGGAAGTATATGGAAGAGTAAAACCAACAGATGTTAAAGATCTATTAAATCAATATAAAAAATGACTAAGTTTTGATTAAAATGGGTGAGAGTTATGAGCAAGATAGATAAAGAAGGTTTAATTCAAATTAAAAAAGATACTTTACTTAAAAATGAATTATCAGAAAATAAAAAAAGAATAAAAATTATTGTCCATATGGGTACCTGCGGCATTGCTTCAGGTGCCCAAATAATTATGGATACATTGCACTATGAAATTAAAAGAAAAAAAAGAGAAGATGTTATTGTATCAATCTCAGGTTGTATGGGACTTTGCAGTAGGGAACCCTTAATAACCGTGAAAATAATTGGACAGGAACCGATTGTTTATCAGCACATGGATAAGTCTAAAACATTAGAAGTTTTTAATTCTCATATTATTGAGGGAAAAGTAGTGGCTAAATATGCTTTAGCTAGAGGAACAGAAGAGCAGATCAAGCAAAGAATTACAAATAATGGAAAATTATCCGATGAATTGGTATTGGATAATACTATACCCGGCATAGAAGAAATTCCCTTTTTTACCAATCAGGAAATTAGAGTACTCAAAAACAGAGGAATTATCAATCCGGAGAAAATCGAAGATTATATTTCGCGGGATGGCTATTTGGGAATGGCAAAAGCTTTGGAAGAGATGTCCCCGGAAGGTATTATTCAGGAGATTATCGATTCTGGATTGAAAGGAAGAGGAGGAGCCGGCTTTCCTACGGGAATCAAATGGAGATTTGCAGCTCGGGCAGTAAGTAAAGATAAATATGTTCTCTGCAATGCAGATGAAGGTGATCCGGGAGCATATATGGATAGGAGTATTTTAGAGGGGGATCCTCATGCTGTCATTGAAGGCATGATTATTGCCGCAAAAGCTATAGGAGCAAATCAGGGTTATATTTATTGCCGTGCCGAGTATCCTTTAGCAATAAAAATGTTAAAAAAAGCAATCGGACAGGCTAAAAAATATGGTATTTTGGGAAAAAATATACTAAAAACAGGATTTAATTTTGACTTAAAAATTTATCAAGGCGCCGGGGCATTTGTATGCGGAGAAGAAACCGCTCTAATGAGATCGATTGAGGGTAAACGTGGAATGCCTCGTCCAAGACCTCCTTTTCCGGCAAATGCCGGATTATGGGAAAAACCGACTGTTTTGAACAATGTTGAAACTCTGGCGAATGTAAGTCAAATTATTCTCAAGGGAAGTGAGTGGTTTTCAAATATTGGAACAGAATCCAGTAAAGGCACAAAAGTGTTCGCTCTTACCGGAGACATAAATAATATTGGTTTGGTTGAAGTGCCCATTGGAATTTCTCTTCATTCAATTATTTACGATATCGGAGGAGGGGTGCCAGATGGGAAAAAATTTAAAACTGCTCAATTGGGAGGCCCTTCTGGTGGTTGCATTCCGATTGAACACCTTGACGTACCCCTGGATTATCATACCATCAAACAGTTAGGGGCAATTATGGGATCCGGTGGCTTAATTGCTATGAATGAAGATAAATGTGCCGTAGATATCGCCCGTTTTTTTATGGAATTTTGTCATGAAGAATCTTGTGGAAAATGCACTCCCTGCCGGGAAGGCACAAAAAGAATGCTGGAAATCCTTACAAATATATGTGAAGGCAAGGGCAAGGAAGAGGATATCGCGTTATTAGAAGAAATGGGGGAAACCATAAAAGATGCTTCCCTATGCGCTTTGGGTCAAACGGCACCCAATCCCGTTTTAACAACTTTAAGGTATTTCCGGGATGAATATGTAGCACATATTAATGATAAAAGATGCCTGGCCGGAGTTTGTAAGAACTTAATTCATTACGGTATTGCTTTAGAGAAATGTATTGGTTGTGGTCTATGTCGAAAGGTTTGCCCCGTAGATGCTATCAGCGGTGAAAAAAAACAACCGCATAAAATTGACACGGATAAATGCATTCAGTGTGGGCTATGCTATGAAGTATGTAAAGTTGAAGCAGTCATGAAAAAATAGCTCATCTA
>CBFCZX010000030.1:0-13769 GCA_965602765.1 uncultured Atribacterota bacterium
CGGCTATATCATCTGGAAATTTTTGCTGAGCTACGACAACGATTGGTTTTTTAGCTTTATCAAGAGCTTCAATTAAATCAATGAATGAGTATTGTTTTACTTTTGGATCAGGCAAGGAAAAGATCAGGGTAACGGCATATCCAATTCTTCTTCCTTTTTCAGGAAATACACATTTTACTTTTTGACTGGTATACCAACGACCATACCAATTATCATATAATCCTAAACAATGTGGGTTGTCCGGATAAGTTGCAACAACGTTTCCAACAGATGGAGTATTGTATTTCAATAATTTCTTTAACATTTCTTTTTCAGATAATTTTGTCATAATTTGTTCTCCTTTAATTTTAAATCTAGTGTAAATAAATCAATTTTAATCGATTATTATTCATATATTTAATAGTCGAATTATATTGACATTCGTTATTAATAATAACAAATGTCATCTTGTCTGTCAAAGGCTATTTTATTAAATTGTTCCTTTCGTGTTCTGATTGACCAGAAGTCTTTTTCGTAACATTTGGCGACAAAGGCACCGTCAGAGATACAGTCCATATTGTATTATCTTTGTATTTGATTAACCAAAACAAATAATTTTTTTCCTTATGCCATTTACCAAGTTGCTTATAATTTTCCAATGATTATATCGCTTAAGAAAATAGCTGGTAAATTATTTTATGAAATTTTTTGTTTTTCTTTAGCATCCATTATCTTGGTTAAGATTGGTACAAAAAATAAACTTAATAAGGAAGCAATGATTAAAATCAAACTAATTGGTCGAGTTATAAAAACCATTGCATTTCCTCTCGCTAATAATAACGCACGTATTATATTCTCTTCAGCAATTGGTCCTAAGATTAATGCAATAATAACCGGTCCTAACGGAAAACCAGTTCTTCTAAAAATAAAACCGATAATTCCGGCTATCAAGCAAACCATAATATCCAAAGCTGAATTATTTAAAGCATATGCTCCTACTAAAGAAAAACAAAACACGGCAAGATTTATCCAGGGCCGGGGAAATTTCAATAACCTGGGAAATACTCTGGTTCCAAGAAAGCCCACGATAGCTATAAATAAATAAGCTACAAACATCAAAGCCACAATGACAGAAACCATATCCATATGATCTCTGAAAAGCAAAGGTCCCGGAATATATCCATACATCATTAATGCCCCGATCATAATAGCCGTAGGAGCGTCGCCTGGAATACCCAGGCTCAACATCGTAGTCATTGCTCCCCCTAAACTGGCATTATTTGAAGCACAAGTAACGGCTAAAGCTTCGACAGAACCTTTTCCATATTCTTTTCCTTCTTTTGAAAATCTCCTACAGTGATCCCAAGAAACAATACCTGCAATATCTCCACCAGTCCCAGGAATTGCTCCAATAAAAACACTTACAATACACGCATAAAATACTGCGATTTTTGTCTTCCAAATTTCTTTTAAATTTAAAAAACCCTTTTGTTTTTTGCCGTTAATTTCTGCTACATCAGCTTTTATTAAAGGTGTAATGACTTGGTCTAAAATTTCACCAATACCGAACAAACCTATCATGATGGGCAAAAAAGATATTTTAGCTAATAAATAGGGTGAACCGAAAGAAAAACGGGGAACAGCATACATTGGGTCTAATCCTATTGTTGTTATTGCTAAGCCTAAAAACCCGGCAATTAAACCCTTTACAACAGATTTTCCTGATACGCTGATCATCATGCTTAAACCAAATAAAGCCAAAGCAGAATATTCTGCAGGACCAAACTTTAAAGCAAATCTAGCAATTGGAAAAGCAGCAATTACCAGTAAAATCGCTCCAAAAATACCACCCAATACAGAATAAAATGTATTAATCCAAACCGCAAGGGCTACAAAGCCTTTTTTTACTAATTTATATCCATCGAAAGTTGATGCAATTGAAGCAGGAGTGCCCGGTGTATTAATTAATATAGCAGATATGCCACCTGCAAAAATTGCCGAATTATATACACCAATTAACATTGCCAATCCGGCCGAAGGAGGCAACCAAAAGGTTACAGGAATGAGTAAAGCTACCGCCATGCAGGCAGTTAAACCAGGCAAAGCTCCCACGAATACTCCTAATAAAACTCCGATACCTAATGAAGATAACACTTGAAAAGAAAGAATGCTGTTAAAACCTGAAAGTATAGTCTCCATATGAACTAATCTCCTTATTGTAAATTTCTTATAATAATCATTTTCTTTTGTTCATTTCACAAATTACTCTAATAATATATGAAGCACTCGAGTAAAAAAATAAAAAGTAAATAGACTAAAGCCTGCTGAAATACTCAGAACTTGTAAAATCCTTTTTTCTCCAAATAAATAAATAATAATGGAAAAATAAATAAATGAATTAATTAAAAAAGTTCCAACTTCATAAATCCAAGCTATAACATATATAACAGTAAATAGAATAATGGATAATAAATTTTTAAACGCTTTTGTATTAAAAAATCCTTTTTCTAAATAAATCTCTTTCTTTTTTAGCCATTGTAATAATAAGCAAATTGAAAGGACAACCAAACCAATAGCCATTAATCGAGGGAAAAAATTTGGTCCCGGCACCCCTGGTGAAAATCCAGATGGCAGGGTAGTGCTTCCATAATACAACAATATCCCCAATAAAAATATTACGATAGAAATAATCAAATCTACGTTTATCATTTCTTCCAGACCTACCTCGCAATTTAGATATTAAATCAATAAAATTATTTTAATCAGTTTCTAGATTTTATTCTGTATCTGCATTGAAACAATGCAGATACAGAACTCTTTCTAAAAATAATACTAAACTTGTCTAAATTTCTATTATTTTTTTCCTAATCCTAACTCGGGTAATAATTTAGAATATACTTCATACTCAGCCATTGCATATTCCTTAAATTCTTCCGGTCCCATCCAACCTAATTCCAAACCACGGGTCTTAGCCATATTCTGGTAGAGTTCAGAATCGTAACCTTTTTTAAATGCATCTACCAAGGTTTTCTTTGTTTCTGCAGGAAGTCCTTTGGGGCAACCAAATCCTAGCCAGGCAGTTGTTTGTATATCGTAGCCTAATTCTTTTAAAGTAGGTACTTCCGGGAATAACCTGGATCTTTCTTCTGCCATTACCGCTAACATGCGTAAATCACCGGATTCAATTCCACCGGCATTTTCCATAGGACTTGCAGTAGAACATGCAATATGTCCTCCCATTAGGGCTACTTTCATGGTTGCTGCCCCGGTAAAGGGCACATGGGTAAATTGAATATCTAATGCTTTTTCGAGTTTTGCTGCGGCAATATGCCAGATTGAACCAATTCCGGAGTTACCTACTGTAATTGCCCCGGGGTTCTCTTTTGCATAAGCAAAGAATTCTTCTACAGTATTCCAGGGAGATTTTGCATTTACAATAATACTGGCAGGAAAATATCCAGTCCGGCATATTAGATCAAAGTTATTAGGTTTTACATCAGCATATCCAAGAGCTTCCAACATAGATAACTCTACCGGAAGATGCCCAATGGTATATCCATCAGGTTCCCTGGAAGCTACATAAGACATAGCAACAGCACCAGCTGCTCCGGTTTTATTTATTGCAACAACAGGTACACCTAACAAAGGTTCAACTGCGGCAGCCATTGTTCTAGAATTTGCATCAGATGCACCACCTGCAGCTGATTGAACAACTATAGTAATTTGTTTTTCTGGAAAAGTTCCTGCATAACCAATTAAAGAAATACCGGTCAACAGCATGGCTATTAATAGTAAAATTAAACATTTTTTCATTTTAATCATTCCTCCATTTTAGAATATTTTTAATTTCAAGCTACAAGATATCTTCACTACTAAATCGTTAATATTTTCGCTCTATTAACAATTAAGAATCCCGGGAACAGTTTTTTTATCGTTTATTCAGATACACTATTCCCTTAAATTAAATCTCTCCCCACCTCCTTTTTCACTTAAAACAAGGGTTATTTTTTAAATATGCTATTATTCTTAATGCATTAGATTTCCTATCTCAATTGCCATTTTTGCGGCAATTTACACTAACTTAATAACATATGATAATAAAGGTAAAGTAAAAAATAAACCTAAAGTAGTAACTAACCAACAGGAATTCGCCATATCTAAGTTTAAATTATATATCGAAACGGGTATTAAGGCAGTAAAAGCAACAGGCATTGAAGAAAGAATTATTACAACCTTAAGTGGCAAACCTCCATCTATTTTTCCGTAACCTAAGAGAAAAGCTGCAGTCGATACTATTAGTGGTACTAATATGAATTTTATAATAGAAATCACTATGCATTCTCTGGTAAAATCTCTTACTCTTCCAAATTTCATAGCTAATCCAATAGAAACTAACATAAAAATTGTCTGGACAGGAATAACAACGGCATTAAGGGTTTTATAAAATATTGGTCTTGTAATACCGGATAAACTAAATAAAATTCCAATGGTAATATATATCAAAGCGACTACTACGAAAATATCTGAAAATACTTTTTTAAGATGCAAGATCAAATTGCCGTTCGCAGTCTTATCTGTACTGAATGATTTTGCAATAGGGAAACCCACGACATAATAAGCAATTTGCACAAACAGTGCATAAAAAGTCACTAAAGCAAAGCCTTCTTCTCCGAAAAACAAATAACAGACCAACCCTCCTATGGATGCAATGTTTGCAAATGAGCCACAGGCAAAAAAAGAACCTGTATCCTTACGGTTTAATTTAAGCATCTTTGCTGCAACCAGGCCTAATACTCCGCCCGAAAAAAGGGCAAATACTCCCAAAAAAGGCAAGGCAGCGATTTTGATATTGTCCATCTTGATTATCCATAAGGTCCCAATGGTAGAAATTGGCAGAAAAAATAATAACGCTATCTTCTGAAGGAGTTTTCGTAAATTTTCCAAACTGATGGGTAATCGTATAATCTTTTTGTATTCCAATTGCTGAATAACATACCCCAGAATTAATCCCAAAAAAATAATGCTTATAGAAAAAATTAGATTTATGTACATTGACTTACCTTAGATATTTAATTTCCTTCTCATATGATTCTTTTGTCCTTCTAGGCATTTTCGGTGTAAAGCCGATAATACTGTTATGTCTTGAGGAATAACTGGTTTTTGGATATCAATTTCTACTCCGGCCTTATTCGTAAGACACAGAAAAACTAAACATCCTCGAATAATCAGCTACATTTATATACTATCTTATAAAACTATCAATAGAATCTTAATCCTTAAGGGAAAATTCTAATATTTCAAACAGTTATTTAACAGGTAAACAATAGCCTTCTATTGATAATCTTTTAATGATTCAATTCCATCACACTTGCAATTATTTATATGAGTTTTTAATATTTTTTTTGCTTCTAAAATATTTTTATCAAGTATTGCCTTGATCAATAAAATATGTTCATTTAATGATCTTTCATATAGCGGATCTAATTGTTGCGAGATACTTACAAAGGGATACATTCTCATGTAAATCTTGTATAGCTTTTCATTTAAAGAACTTTTTACTATACTTAGATGAAGCTCCCTATCAGCAATACAATATTTTAATGGTTTCTTAGGCTCGATAGCTTCTTTTTGCATTTCTATTGAGTCTTGGAGATACCTTTGAAATAAGTCTTTATCTAAAGTTTCTCTCATCATGCCCTGTTCTAATGCATAAACCTCGATTAGTTTCCGTAAATCATAAATTTCTTCCAAATCTTTACATGATAACCGTATAACATAGTATCCTCTTCTAAGTTTGTATTCAACCAGTTCGTCCTTTATTAATCGGTTTAATGCTTCACGGATAGGCGTTTGACTTATTCCAAAATCTTCAGCAATTTCTTTAATGCTTATTCTTTGGTTTAATTTGATTTGTTGATTTATGATTTTCTCTTTCAGCTCAGTATAAATCTTTCCAACGATAGTTTGATTAATGGGCATTCTATTTTCCTTAACTTTTTGAAATGCTAAAATATATTCTATACTTTATACAATATACTTTTAAGCCTTTTTTGTCAATACAGTTTTTTCTATTATCTATACCAAAAATCAACGACACCTTCTCTTCCTAAAGATCATATCCAGTTTCAATTAACAAAAAGAAAAACAATTCCTTAAAGATTTTTCTTGAGGTCTCTTAAGTGGTTTCTTGCTTTTTCCAATACGCTTGTTTCAGAGTAATAAGTACCAATGATTTTCAAAAAAGTGGTATTTCTTTTCATGCCTTCCAATGCTTCCCTGGCTTCTTTTTCATACAAGCCCTTTTCAAAATCCATGTAAAAAACATATTCCCATAATTCTCTTTTGCTGGGGCGTGACTCCAGTCGGCTTAAATTGATATCCCTTACCGCCAGTTCCTTTAAGCATTTATAGATGGCTCCGGGAATACTGATGACGGCAAAAATGATGGAGGTTTTATTGTTTTTACTATCTCTTGACAGGTCAGGGGATATTATGAAAAACCGGGTATGGTTTGATTGATTATCCTGAATTCCAGATTTTAATATTTTCATATGATATAAATCTGCAGCATAATGACTAGCTATAGCGGCGGTTTTTGTATCATCTGATTCTTTGATCATTTTTACACTACCGGCAGTATCGTAAACGGGAATGATTTGACAGGATGGTAAATTTTTTGAAAAATATCCTTCACACTGCGCCAGTGCCTGGGGATGAGAATATATCTTTTTGACATCTTTAAAATCTGTACCTTCTTTTACAATCAAACAATGCTCAACTTTCAATATCACTTCCCCTACTGCAAACAATGATTCATTTAATAGAAGATCGTGCACTTTATTTATACTGCCTGTTTGAGAATTCTCCACAGGTAAAATACCATAATCCGCTTCGTGATCTGCTACCATTTTGCATACCTGCTCAAAGCTCCTGCAAGTCAATAAATCTATAGAATTACCAAAAAAACGGACAGCTGCCATTTCACTAAAAGCACCTCTTTCTCCCTGGAATGCTACTCTTTTTTCTCTATTAGATTCTTGATATTTTATCTTCATTCCTTTGTCCCTTTTATCATCTTTACTTCTAACAGGTTCTTTTATTAAAGAATTAATCTTGTTGGAATGATTTTTCAAATTATTTGCCTTTATAAAATCTTTTTCCAGACTATCCGGATTGTTTTTCAACTTATCTTCTATTTTATCAAGATATTTTTTAAACTTATCAATCATCTCAATTACGCTTTTATTATTTGTTCCATATATATCTTTCCATATATCAAAAGAACTTGATGCAATCCTGGTCATATCAGCAAATGCCGAACCGGTAGCTTTAAAAAAATTTTCATTATTTTCTTTTTCAGCAAGGAAACCGGAAAGATTAATCAGGGAAATAGCGATAAGCTGGGGCAAATGACTGACAGCAGCAGTAATTCTATCATGTTCTTCAGCCTTCATTTTTAATACATGAGCACCTATCATACTAGTTACCCTGCACATCTTTCCCAACGCTTCTTGATTCGATTTATTTTGAGAGGTTAGAATATAAGGTTTATTTTTAAAAAGTTGAATATTTGCCGCATCTATGCCGAATCTCTCAGAGCCGGCCATGGGATGCCCGCCGATGAAGTCAACATAAGAAGGTAAAATTCGATTGGCTTCCTTCATGATTTCTGTTTTCGTACTTCCGGTATCCGTAACCAGACATTTTTCCTTAAGATGAGGTGCTATTTTGGCTAAAATTTCCAATATAGTCCCTATCGGTGTAGCGATAATAATTAAATCAGCATTTTGAATGCCATCCAGCAGGTTATCAGTTCCTTTATCAATTGCACCCAAAGCAATTGCTTTATCGATTATCTTTAATTTATCAACCCCGACAATCTGGACATTTATGCTCCCTGCCTTTATTGCCATACCCAGGGAACCGCCAATCAGTCCCACACCAACAATGGTTATTTTCTTAAAACCGCTCTCCTCGCTCATTCTAAATCTCCTCTTTATGAAAAATTCTACATTTTTGTATTTTAAAACATTTTCAAATTTCAATATTTTTATTATTTGTTCATCTTTTTTTCTGTTTTATCAGTGCATTCAAGCCGTAAACTGCCAGAATATAACCATGGTATCCCAATCCGGCAATTTGCCCTGTGCATACCGAAACCGTCACTGATTTCTGACGAAACTCATCCCGGGAAAAAATATTTGAAAGATGTACCTCAATCACCGGTACCGGGCAATCCTTTAAAGCATCGGAAATAGCATAGCTATAATGGGTATAAGCTGCCGGATTGATAACCAATCCATCTATCTGCAATGACCATTTTTGAATTATATCTATCATTTCTCCTTCAGAATTGGACTGGGCAAACATCAATTCAATATTTTCTTTTTCTGCAGCATCTCTGATTTTCTGATTGATTTCTTCTAAAGTTAAAGTACCGTAAATACTTTGATCTCTCTTCTCCAGTATATTCAAATTAGGTCCGTTTAATATGCCAATTTTAAACAT
Source organism: uncultured Atribacterota bacterium (assembly GCA_965602765.1). Lineage (GTDB taxonomy): Bacteria > Atribacterota > Phoenicimicrobiia > Phoenicimicrobiales > Phoenicimicrobiaceae > JAYEGH01. The sequence goes on from CBFCZX010000030.1 coordinate 8,488, forward strand.
TACAACCACTCCTTTTTAAATTCTTCTAAGGCACCAATATCTTCTCTTTTATTGATACCTTCAACAATATGTACTTTTCCAATTTTCTCAGGTAATATAAAACAGATACTGCCCTGATTATTTTTTTTATCGAAAGCAACCGTTTCCCAAATTCTCTCGTTGTTAATATTTTTCAATGCAATTTTAAGAGGTATATTTAGTTTTTTTATGATTTCTTTAATCTTTTCTTCTAAATCCGCATTACACAATCCACGGTAACGGGATATCATGGTTTCGATGACCATACCCAATGCTATGGCTTCTCCGTGAAATATCTTTTGGTATCCAAAAATCACTTCCAGGGCATGACCGATACTGTGCCCATAATTTAAATATTTTCTTTGATTTTTTTCATCAGGATCCCGTAAAACCAGTTGTGCTTTTAATTTCACAGCCTCCCGAATGATGGTTGACAAAATCTCTATATTATTTTCTAATATCTGCGGAATAACCATATTAAGGTTTGTAAAAAGACTAGGAGAAAGAATAACAGCAATCTTGATGATTTCCGCCAATCCATTCTTGATATGTTCCAATGGTAATGTTTGAATAAGCGAGGGGTCAATAAAAACAGCTTTGGGATGGTAAAAACTTCCAATTATATTTTTTGCCTTTGGATGGTCTACTGCTGTTTTACCTCCTATACTACTATCTACTTGCGCTAAAAGGGTAGTCGGTATATGTATATAAGGTATTCCCCGCATGTAAGTCGAGGCAACAAAACCGGTGATATCTCCGACAACCCCTCCACCGAAGGAAACCAAGAGAGTGTTTCTATCTGCTTTTCCCTTCAGTAGTGAGTCATAAATTCCGGATGCGGTCGACAAATTTTTATATTCTTCTCCATCGGGAATTTCAATAAATTTACCTTGAATACCATACCTGGAAAAACCGCTAATTAGTGTTTCGCCATACAAGTGTTTAACCAACGGATTGGTTATAATGAATATCTTCTTATTCTCATAAAAAGATACCAGATATCTTCCTGTATCGGCAGTCAGAGCTTTCGAAAAGATAATTTCTGATTCTCTTTTTTCAGCAAATTTCATCAGGATATTTTCCATTGATAATCCTTTTTTTCCAACATGTTGATAATTTCATCAGCTGCTTCTTCTACGCTTAATTCAGATGTATCAACCTGCCAAGTGAGTTGGTTATAATACTCATTTCTTTTTTTCAGTAAGTTTTTTATTTCTTCCAATTTATTTTTTTTCAATAAAAGAGGTCTTTTATTGTCCTCTTTCAGCCGGTTGAAGATAACCATTGGATTTGCAGAAAGACAGATAGTCGTTCCTCCCTTATTGGCCAGATGAACGTTTTTTCTGGTTAGCAATGTGCCTCCCCCCGTAGCAACTACCAGGTCATCTCTTTGTATGATTTCCTTTAACAGATTGGTTTCTAATTCTCTAAAATAATATTCTCCCTTTATCTTAAAAATATCTTCAATGCTCCTTCCCTGTCGGTCTTGTATTGCCTTGTCCATATCAATAAATATTCTGTCTAGTTTTTTTGCTAATTTTCTACCTACAACTGTTTTTCCTGTTCCCATAAAACCAGTGATGTAAAGATTATGCTTCATCATTTTTCCTACCTTTTCATATAATTTTGAATATTTTTCTCTATTTCCCGTAGAGAATCTCCACCAAATTTTTCTAAGAATGCGACTGCTATTTCCCAACCGACCATTGCTTCGCCCACCACTGAAGCAGCCGGGACTACGCAAATATCAGAACGCTGGTACATCGCCTTTGTTTTTTCTCCTGTTTTAATGTTTACCGAATCAAGTGGATTAAGCAATGTAGGTATCGGTTTAAAATAGGCTCTTAAAAGTATAGCTTCCCCGTTACTGATTCCACCTTCTAAACCTCCTGCATCATTCTTTTTCCGAAAATACTTTCTGGGTAAATCCGGTTTATCATTTGCCCGAAATATTGCATCATGTACTTCTGAACCCTTTTTCTGGGAAGCGGCAATACCATTGCCGATTTCAACCGCCTTTACTCCCGGAATGCTCATCAGGGCAGCGGCTAATCTACCATCAAGACGACGGTCCCAGTGGACATGACTACCCAATCCAACGGGAACTCCTTTCACTGCAATTTCAAATACTCCACCCAATGTATCACCATTTTTTTTCGCTTCATCGATCTGCCGGCACATTTCCTCCGAAATCGAAGCATCCATGCAAAATACCTTAGACTGCTGAATCTTTTTTTGAAATGCTTCATCGAAAATAGGTTCATCTTTCACGCTAATATTTCCAATTGTTTTTACATGACAATAAGAATAAATTTTAAAACATTCTAGGAATTGTAGAGCAACAGTTCCGATGGCTACTTTCATAGCTGTTTGTCGAGCGCTGGCTCTCTCTAGTACCGGCCGGCAATCATGGAGGTGATATTTAATCATACCTGCTAAATCCGCATGTCCGGGCCTGGGTATCAACAATGGAGGCAAATTCAGTTTTTTAACATTTTCCCAGTCTCTATTTTTAATCATCAAGCCTATTGGCGAACCAATGGTCTTATGGGAAACTACACCGGATAGTATTTCCACTTGATCCTGTTCGATCAACATCCGTTTTCCTCTTCCATAACCCATTTGTCTTCTATGTAAATTTTCATTAATTTTATCTTTATTTAAAAGAAGTCCAGCTGGCAATCCTTCTATGATTCCTAACAGACACTTTCCGTGTGATTCACCTGCATCTAAAAAACGCAACATTTAACATAAGCCTCCTTTGCCTGGATTATTTCCATCTGAAATTTTAAAAATATTTTATAAATTTAAGTTAATTTCTCTTTCCTGATTGTATTACAGGATTTATTTCCATGAAATGACCTAAAAGGATTAAATACACACTCAATATTTGTATTATCATATTTATTTTTTGCATACGAAGTGCACACCATGTTGCATAAAAAATATTATTGGGTAGAATATTTTTTTTCTCGCAACTCTTATTTTTTAATCTTTTGATTTATTTTTATGATCCAGTGTATAAATCAATTTTTTAACGATTTTTTTATCCGGTTGGATGCCGGTCCACAAATAAAAACTTTCTACCGCTTGATAAACCAGCATATGATTGCCGTTTAAAGTTTTTGCTCTCGCTTTTTCCGCCTGTTTTAAAAAATAGGTTTTCTCCGGAAAATAAATGAGGTCATAGGCTAGAAGGTGCTGGTTTAATTGAATATTATCTGGCAAAGGATTAATTTCGGTATTCGGATGGGAACCCAAAGGAGTTGTGTTGATTAATAGATCTGTCCGATTGATTTTATTTTGTAGGCATCCATTTTCTATCGGGAAAATTCGAATATGACAATCAGGAAAAAAGACTTGATATTCTTGTTTTATTTTTTCTGCCCTTTGCAAGGTCCGGTTAAAAATAGATATTTCTTTTATCCCTTCCTGACAGAGAACATAGACAACTGCCCTCGCTGCTCCTCCGGCTCCTAACACCACTGCATTTTTACCATCAATTTCAAATTTACTATCACCCTCAAGAAGACTTCTTTTAAACCCGATCAAATCAGTATTGTATCCATATAATATACCATTTTTATTCACTATCGTATTCATTGCTCCTACCCTAAAAGCAGATTCATCAGTACTATCCATAAAATCAAATATTTTTTCTTTGAAGGGAGCGGTTACATTCATCTCTTTAACATTCAATGCTTTCATCCATTCAATAACGATCTGTAATTGATTCATAGAAATTTGAAAAGGTAAATATCTTTCATTCAAAGAATAATATTTTAGTAATTCATTATGTAAAAACGGAGAAAGGCTTTTTTTAATATTCCCTCCAATAATTCCTATGGTTCCGGTTTCCCCGTTAATTTCTGTTTTCATTTTTATTCCTTTATTTAATTAATTCTTTTAATGTATCAAAAAATTCCGGATAAGATATATCAATGCATTCCGCGTCTTCAATCACCGTTTTACCATCAGCATACAAGGCTGCTACCGCCAAAGACATAGCCATTCTGTGATCGTTATAACTTTTACAGACCGCACTTTTTAACCTGGTTGGACCGTTAATTACAAAACCATCTTCTTTTTCGGTAATGGATGCACCCATTTTTTTTAATTCTGTAACAATTGCAGTTATTCTGTCAGTTTCCTTCACTCTTAATTCTTTTGCATCAGATACAATAGTTTTACCGCGTGCCTGCGTGGCTAAAACTGCTATCAAGGGCAATTCATCGATTAGTTTACCAATAATCTCTTTATTGATTTTTATTCCGGTTAATTCAGCTCCTTCAATTTTTATATCTGCCCTAGGTTCATTTGATTTCATTTGAACATTTGATATTTCAATAACAGCGCCCATTTTTTTTAATATTTCAATAATGCCAGTTCGGGTAGGATTTACTCCTACTTCCTTTATAATAACCCTGGATTCTTTTCTTGCACTCGCAGCAGCTAAAAAATAAGCGGCGGAAGATATATCTCCGGGAATAAATATTTCTGCACTTTTTAATATTTTTTTTCGGGTTATTTTTATTAAAGGAGAAATAACTTGAATATCAGCTTGCATAAAGTTAAGCATTCTTTCTGTATGATCTCTGCTGATTTGCGGTTCAGTGATGACCGTTTCTCCTTCGGCAAAGAGACCCGCGATCAAGAGGGCGGATTTGACTTGGGCGCTGGCCACAGGAAGAGAATATTTAATAGATTTAAGTTGTCTTCCCTTAATATTTAAGGGAGCTAACCGGTTATTATTTTCTCCTCTTATTTCTGCTCCCATCAGGGAAAGTGGTTCAATTACTCTTTGCATCGGTCTTTTTCTTAAGGAGTCATCACCAGTAATAATAGTATTAAAATGCTGTCCACTTAAAAGGCCGGTTAATAATCTGATAGTCGTCCCTGAATTTCCAACATCAAGAATATGGTCCGGATTTTTTAATCCATTATACCCCACCCCTTTTATTTTAATTATCGAATGGTCAATTTTTTCTATCCTTGCACCTAGAGCAGACATACATTTCAGGGTATTTAAGCAATCCTGACTATGTAAAAAATGATTTATTTTGGTCTCTCCCTGAGCAATCGCTCCAAAAATAATTGCGCGGTGAGATATAGATTTATCTCCCGGTACTGAAATCTGTCCATCTACTTTTTTATTACCTTCTACTACTATTTCCAAGACCAGCTCATCCTCCTTATTTCACCTGACTGATAAAATTGATTTCTCTTCCTATAACATTAGCAATTGCGTTCATTTCCTTTAATAA